>CAIJKT010000520.1 GCA_903821255.1 uncultured Lentisphaeria bacterium
ACAAATCCAAGTTCCTTCAGCCGTGCGGCGCAGGCATCGCGGCGGTTTTTCTCGACAATATTATTGAACATCGGAAACAGCATACCCGCATTTAATGCAGCGGGAAACAGCACGGTTTTAGCCGCCAGCAAGGCCGCCGGATCGGACGTGACATTGAATGTCGAAATAAAACCGTCCTCCGTAACCTGGCAGACGCCAAAAAAACCGACCGCAAAATTGTGCTCAACGGACTCCGCGAATTCACGCTTGGACTGCGATTCACTGGACTGCTTAAACGCTGCGACCAGTATCCGCACCAGGCGGGCGCTGAGATACTCAAAGGAATTACCCTTCAATGGGATATTGTCCGCCAGCGACTTGAACGCTTCCGTATTCTTCAGCAAGTCGGCAGGCTTCAGCAGACGTTCAACCGTTTCAATGTTGGATGCCAGAAACAGCCTGTTGTCTTCCTGAACAATAACCGGCTTCAGCCATGGCAGATCCGGATGCGAAAACGGAATTTCAATTCGCAGCTTGCTCGACTCGCCTCCGACCGGCGGCTGAACAAGGTTCAGCCCTTTTCTTAGCGCCTTGAAAACCGTATCGTCTTTGACGCCGCAAACCATCGCGAAATCAAGCTGTTCCAGTTCTATAGTTTTTGTTCCGGATTTTACCAGATGTTTCTTCCGGCTGTCGGCGAGCAGCAGAATATCAAATTCGCCTTCAAAACAATCAAGAAAAGAATCCCAGGATATTTCCTTGCTATCAAGAGACTTCTTAATCGAACTCAGTACATGCTGCGCCTTCTCCGACTTCGACTGTTCGGCGGCGTCCTCCAGCCATTTCCAGAATATTTTCGGCTGAAAGAACCATCCGGCGGCGTAAACCGTATCCGCAGGCATGATTTCGGTCAGGTAAAATGTCTGCGGGGATTCATTCAATACCGACCAGATCATACCGGGGCCGCTTTCCTCTCTTTTATGAAAACACAAGCGTCCGCGGAACATCTTTTTGCCGGTTTGGACGGAACTCAAACCGATCCCGTCTATTGAAGGTACGCCGCTGCTGTCGGTCAGGATGGAAATAAATTCAAAAAGATCATCAGCGGCCTTTTTGTCATCCGGCTTGATGTCATCTTTATCGGCAACCATCCGCCTGAATAATTTGAAATGTTCGGCAATAAGCTTAAAGCTTGAATCAGGGGAAAAGTAGATGAACATAGTGCCGTTTTTATCCAGCTTGTCCGTAACCGCGTCAAATGAAGTATCCGGCAGCGCCGCATTTTTTGCTTCAAGACTCCAGCACGCCAGACACAGTACCGCAAAAACAATAAATCTCATGCCAAAATTCATTTAATCACCTTGCAGAATATTGTTCCCCTTGAATCGACTGCTTCAAAATACAGCGTCTGAACTCAATTGTCAAGATAATCGAATAAATTTATGTCAGAGACCCAAAAATATCCATTGAAAACCGGAATAAACAACCATGTCCGGAGAATATGGCTGTTTATTAACTGCTTCCATAAAAATCGTCCGCTTCACGGCGAAAATCAGGTGAAAAATTCCACTGCATGCAGCGATGCATCATCTATTTTTGTGGCATAACCTTTTTCCATTTTCAGGATAAAATATATACAAAAAAGCAAGAGCAAGTTGGTGACGATGTTACTTAACGCAAAGATAACCACATACGAATCATTTCCCATCCGGACCGCAACATAGAGCTGCGCGATAACCAGTCCGATGGTCAAAAAGAACTTGGTGCCGAAAACCATCATCATCCCGTGATGCGGAATTCCGTTGACCGGCAGTTCGCCCGCTTCAGCCCGCAGAATATCCCGCCGTATGCCACGCGCCATAATAAACCACAATACCGCAATCATCCCGGAAAGCGGAATCACCGCCATCCAGAACCACCGGACAGCAGACGACATTCCATGCGTGATCAGCGGCAGAAGCATTATAAGCACCAGCGCAAGAGAACCGAACATCACGCCATCCATCAGCCACAGTGAAATTTTCAACCATTTACTCTGATACCCGGTAGTCGCGACGATGTCCACATTTTCGTACCCGCTGCTGTTCCAAGTCGCCGGCGGATGAAAATGCGCATCGCCGCCAAGTTGATTCCAACGGCGGTAGGCCCAGGCGATCAGCACAAAGTTGGTCAGACTGGCCAGCGACGACCAGACAAAATAGAACCGGTAGCAGTAGCCGTCACCGGCGGCAAGACCGGTGCTGCCGCTGATGGAAAAAATATAGTGGATCACATCGAAAAAACCACCGACCGCCATCCCTGCCACGATAGTGCAAAAAGAACGGATCATGCCTTGCGCCGCGCTAAACTGACCGTAACGGGAATTTGGAAACAGCCGCATCTGCAACGGCATCAGACAAGCCCCCGCCAGAGCGTTCATAAAGGCATACAGAAGCTGTGCCGCCAGCGAAAGCCAGAAAAAAACACGTCCTGGAATGTCGACAAAAAGCCAGACCCAGTTCATCATCGGCCCGGTCAGCGAAAAAATCACCACATAAGTATAAACGCGCAATGGATGCCAGCGGTCGACGAAAACCGCGGCAAAATAGGTGGCGACAAAGGCGGCAACCGCAATAATAGCATTGTATTTGCCGATCTCGCTCAAGGTCATTTTCATTTCCAGCAGAAAGAACACCTGAAATCCCCATGCCACTCCGGCAAAAGCAAGAACTCCGCCGCTGATAAAAACCAACCTGTACAAACGTTCATGAAACGATTCTTTAAAGAAATCTTTGGTTGCCTGCCACCGGCTGATTGTCTTCATTTGATGTTCATCGAGAGGTGGATATGAACCCTCCCGTACCATCGACAGCATGGCAACGAACCCGGCAACATACAGGATTGCCGATCCCGCAAAAATCTCATGCGAATGGGTATTGGCATATTCGAACAGAAAAAAGCTGAAAAATGCCCCGGTGGCAGT
>CAIJKT010000521.1 GCA_903821255.1 uncultured Lentisphaeria bacterium
GCTATAGTTAAAATTGCATTCTATTTTCACAAGAGTTCGTCCTTTTTAAGTTATTAAGCAATCTTAAAATGAACTCTTGTGATTTTTTATCCAGCAGAATTACTGCTTAGGTCTCCATTTTGTGACGCGACTAAAAAATTTGCACTGAAGACAATAAAATTCTTCCGGTATGCCTTGGAGAGTTGAAGGTAATGTCTATCGGGTTTATGCTTCAGGATCATGATGACGCGGTGATCTGGCGGGGACCGATGAAAATGGGCGTAATTAAACAGTTTCTCTCAGAAGTTGAATGGGGCGATCTCGATTATTTAGTAATTGATTCGCCGCCGGGAACCGGCGATGAACCGCTGTCGGTATGTCAGCTTATAGAAAAAGCCGATGGCGCGGTAATTGTGACTACGCCGCAGGAAGTGGCCGCCGCCGATGTCCGCAAATCTATTGATTTCTGTTTAAAATTGAATTTGCCGGTGCTGGGAATTGTTGAGAATATGAGCGGCTTTGCCTGCCCGGACTGCGGTAAAGTCACCGAGATTTTCAATTCCGGAGCCGGACAGATTATGGCGGATAAATTCGGGCTGTGTCTGTTGGGAAAAATTCCTCTCGACCCCGCAATCTGCAATGCCGGGGATAGCGGCAGGCCTTTCATCTATCATCTTGCCAAAACCGCAACGGCCAAAGCTTTTGAGTCAGTAATCGCGCCGATTCTGGCGTTATCGGAAAAAGAACAGTCAAAACCAAACCACCTGAAACAGGAGAAGAACACCATGAAAATCGCGCTTCCACTCGCAGCCGGCAAATTGTGCATGCATTTCGGGCATTGCGAACAGTTTGTGCTCATTGACGTTGATGAAACCACCCGCAAAATTACCGGCAAAACTACGGTTACTCCGCCGCCGCATGAACCCGGTCTGCTGCCGCGCTGGCTGGCGGAACAAGGCGTAACTAACATTATCGCAGGCGGTATGGGACAACGCGCTCAGACGCTGTTTCAAGAACGCAATATCGCCGTTGTTGTCGGAGCTCCGGCTGGTGAACCGGAAACTCTGGTAACGGATTATTTGTCCGGCTCTCTGGTTTCAGGAGCCAATGCCTGCGATCACTAAAATGTTTAACAGCGCAAAAAACGGACATCCCCATCCGAACTGCCTGCTCTGCGGACATGAAAATCCGTGGAGTTTGCAGTTGCGTTTCATTCTCGGCGAAGGCGGAAAAGTATCCGCACGGTTCCATGGACGGAACGAATTGCAGGGGTACGATGGGATTTTGCACGGCGGCGTTATTGCCGCTTTGCTGGATTCTGTCATGACCAACTGCCTGTTTCAACATGAAGTCAGAGCGGTAACCGCTGACTTGCGCATCCGTTACCGTCATCCGATTCCGGCAACGGCGGAACTGGAATTGTGCGCCGGAATAGAATTTGTTAAAACGCCGCTTTATATAATGAAAGCGGAAATCCGTCAAAATAACAAACCGATGGCGACTGCCTCGGCAAAATTCATCAGAATAACGGAAGAAAAACATTGAGTATTAACACGCAGATTGAAGCGGCCGGAAGCGGCCGCATTACAGTACAGATGGAGAAGGTTGCCGCCAAAGAACGCCGGCCGGCAGAATCCATCCGCACGGAAGTCGCTGCCGGAACCATTGTCATCCCGGCCAATATTAATCACAAGAACTTGTCTCCGATCGGTATTGGGCGGACACTCTATACCAAAATCAATGCCAATATCGGCAATTCGACACTGTCAAGCTGTCCGCAGCATGAACTGAACAAGTTGAATTTGGCGGTAAAATACGGCGCAGATACGGTAATGGATTTGAGTACCGGCGGAAATATCCCGCACATCCGGCGCACGATTATCGAACACAGCGCCGTACCGGTTGGTACCGTGCCGGTTTACGAAGCGCTCAGCCGCATTAGCGACTCCAATGAACTGACCAGCAAATTGATTCTCGATGTTATTCGCGAACAGGCGGAACAGGGCGTTGATTATATGACCATTCATGCCGGCCTGCTGCTTGAACATGTGCCGATGGCAAAGAAGCGTCTGCTCAAAATCGTCAGCCGGGGCGGTTCAATCATTGCCCGGTGGATGCAGACGCATCAACGTGAAAATTTGTTTTACACCAATTTCGACAAGATTCTGGAAATTTGCCGACAGTACGACGTGACCATTTCGCTGGGCGACGGTTTGCGTCCCGGTTGTCTGGCCGATGCCAGTGATGAGGCTCAGTTTGCCGAACTGACCGTACTGGGCGATCTGGTCAGACGCTGCCGCGCCGCCGGTGTTCAGGCGATGGTTGAAGGGCCCGGTCATGTGCCGTTCAATCAAATCGAAATGAATATGAAGAAAGAACAGCAGCTTTGCGGCGATGCTCCATTTTATATTCTCGGTCCGGTCGTTACCGACTGCGCGCCGGGATATGACCACATCTCCAGCGCTATTGGCGCGACTATGGGCGCTTTCTGCGGCGCGTCTATGCTGTGTTATGTGACTCCGAAAGAGCATCTCGGTTTGCCGAATGCGGAAGATGTGCGCAACGGGGTGATTGCGTATAAGATTGCGGCGCACGCCGCCGATATTGCCTTGAATAAACCGGGTGCCCGTGAGCGCGACGACGCGATCAGCAAAGCCCGGATGGAATTCGACTGGGAAAAACAGTTTGAACTGGCGCTGGACCCTGACCGCGCCCGCGAATTCCGGCAGCAGGCGCTGGATGAAAGTAATGCCGATCGCCAAGCCGGATTGCATGACGACAACCATTTCTGCACTATGTGCGGCCCGGAGTTTTGTTCTATGAAAATCAGTAGTAATTTATAGTCGTAAAAATATAAGGAGATTGATAATCATGCCTGTAACAAAGTCATTGAAAGCATATAAGGAAGAAAAGTTGAACTGTGCGCAGAGCATTCTGCGCGGATTTCAGGATAAATGTCAGGTGAGCAATGAACAGATCGCCGAAGCAAAAAAGAACGGCGGCGGCAGAGCTGAGAACGGCATCTGCGGGGCTTTGCATTCGGCGGCACATCTAGCGAAAAATGATGAAATCCGGCAGTCATTGCATGAGCGCTTTATTGTCCATGCCGGTTCGGATAAATGCCGGGAAATTCGCGGCGAAGGAAAACTGTCCTGCTCCGGATGCGTTGAACTTGCAGCAAAAATATTAGATGAAAAAATGGCTGGAAAAAGTTGAAAACAGTAGAGAAAAATGTATCCATAACTATTATGGCCGATAACCTCTCCGACAGCGGCTTGAATACGGAACACGGTCTGGCGTTGCTGATTCAAGCCAATGGATATTCGATTGTTTTTGATACTGGACAGGGAACGGCGCTATTTGCCAACGCCGATGCAATGAATGTTGACC
>CAIJKT010000522.1 GCA_903821255.1 uncultured Lentisphaeria bacterium
CTCATGCCGAGCGAGTCGTCAAACAGATAAAGACAGAACACTATCAACAATGCAATCAGGGCCCCGTTGATATAAAAGGACCATTTCCCGGTTACTATATTCATTAGCCTCAAGCTCCTTGTTCGCAGTATACTCAATCACATTCATATAAAAATAGCCGGATTTTTCTTAAATTCAACATTGCAGAATCAGGCATTCGGGTTAAATAGTAATGAGATACCCGTTTATATTATTGCACTGAACTGTAAATAAGGAGACTGTCAATGTCTTTCAGAAATTTAAGTCCGCAGCGGATGTTTATCGAAATGGCCGCTGAACATGTGCCGCAGTACGCGTTTAACGCCAGAACTGACTTTGCCAGGTGGAAAAAACAGGCTTTGCCCAAAGTGCTTGCCACCATCGGCGACTCTCCGGAGCGGGTGCCGCTGAACCCGCAACTGCTGGCGGAATGGGAACATGACGGCCTGACCAAGCAGAAATGGCTGATTGATGTTTCAAAACATATCTCCGCGACACTGCTGGCCGCATTCCCCGGAAAAATGAAGAAGGGGCTGAAATATCCGGCGATCCTCTGCTGTCACGGCCACGGGGCATACGGCAAAGAGCCGGTCATGGGCAACGATTCATCCCCGGAACTGAGAAGCGCCATCGGGCAGCATAACTACAACTACGGCCACCAAATGGCGAAAGCCGGGTTCATCACCTACGCCATTGACTGGATCGGATTCGGTGAACGCGGCGACAATAACAAGCCGAACCACCGCTTCCAGCAGGGCCGCGACTGGTGCAACCTATATTATCTGCACGCCACCATGCTGGGCATGACCTCGCTGTCGATCAACGTCACCCACGGCAAAGCCGCCACCGACTTCATCTGCTCGCTCCCGCAGGTTGATGCCGGCAAACTCGGCACCATGGGACTCAGCGGCGGCGGAACGATGACTTTATGGATGAGTCTTTGCGACGAACGCTTCAAGGCTACGGAAATCATCTGCTACAGCGACCTGTGGGCGCATTTCGGCATCCGCGACATCAACTACTGCGGCATGCAGGTTGCGCCAGGACTGTACAAGCTGGTCGATCTGCCGGAGCTCCAGGGACTGCTCGCGCCGCGGCCTTTGCTGGTGGATATCGGAGCCAACGATTCATGTTTCAAAGTGGATACGGCCCTGGCATGTTTCAAAAGACTTGAGGGAATTTACGCGGCGGCAAAGGCCTCGAAGAACCTCGAGCTTGACCTGTTCCCCGGCGAACACGGCTGGGGCGGCAACAAGGCGGTAAAATTCTTCAAACAGCACCTCGGCTGATTCAGCCTGCAAAACATGGCCTGCAAACCTTTGTCAGCGGAGGTTTGCAGGCTGAAATATCAAACCGGACGAACCGTCAGCCCAGGGACTGGCAGACGGTGATCGCGGCGACGCCGTAGATGTCTTCGGCAATGCAGCCGCGGGAAAGATCGTTGACCGGCCTGCCAAGTCCCTGCAGAATCGGGCCGTAGGCATCGGCACCGGCCAGGCGCTGGGTCAGTTTGTAGGCAATATTCCCGGCGTTCAGGTCCGGATAGATCAAAACATTTGCATCGCCGGCGATTGCGCTTCCCGGAGCTTTCTGCATGGCTACTTTCGGCACCAGCGCGGCGTCCACCTGGAGTTCGCCGTCCGCGATGATGTCCAGATTCTCATTTTTGATTTTGGCTTTGAATTTTGCGGTGGCCTCGACGATTTTATTCAGAATCTCATGCTCCGCGCTGCCGTGGGTTGAAAAGGACAGGAACGCTACTTTCGGCTGCCTGCCGAGCAGGGCGCGGTAAGTGTTGCAGGTTGCCATGGCAATATCCACCAACTGGTCGGCATCCGGATTCGGATTGACGCCGCAGTCGGAATACAGCAGCACATCATCGCCGGAAATGGTCGGCGTCTTCAGGTCCATCACGAAACAACTGCTGGCGATCTTGATGCCGGGCGCGGTGCCGATGCAGTTGAACGCGGCGCGCAGCATATCCGGCGTGGACGCGATGCTGCCGGCAACCATCCCGTCAACCATCCCGTTGCGGTTCATCATTGAACCGAAGAATATCCGGTCTCTCATAGCCTTGCGGGCATCGTCCAGACTGATCCCTTTTTTCTTGCGGAGCTCACAGAACTGCGCGGCGTATTCTTCAAAAAAATCGCAGGTCAGATGGTCCAGCGTCTTGAATTTGCGTTCAGTTATCCCCGCTTCCTTGCAGGAGGCTTCGAGTTCCCGCGGCGTACCCAGCACGGTCACTTCCGCAGCCACGCCGTTCTCGATAATCATATTGGCGGCCACTACCACCCTCGGGTCCATGCCTTCCGGCAGAACCAGTGTTTTTTTCGCGCTGCGGGCACGTTTTACGAACAGATCAATTGCTGACATGATTTTCCCTTTGACTTTATATTTAATAATTCTAAAAATTGTTTATCAAAACTGTATTCGCCGAAGCCTGAATTACCGGCTGCTTCAATCCGCTTTTACTGAATTTTCCGCACCTACAACCTTGCGGTGATTCAGCGTGTTGACCACGCCGCGGGCTATCATCAGCTCTTCATTGGTCGGCATAATCACCACTTTCGCGGAGCTTTCCGGGGTCGAGATTATGCCTTTCTTGCCGGAAAACTCTTCATTTCTGGCGGCGTCCAGGAAAATATTCAAACCGTTGAGGTGTTTGACGATTCTTTCACGGATATAAGCGCTCCATTCGCCGATGCCGCCGGTGAAGACAATCGCGTCAGCCCCGCCCAGCAGCGCAAAGTAGGCGCCGATATATTTGACGATCCGGCGGGTGAACATCCGCCGCGCCCGGAGCGCCTGCTTGTCCCCTTTCAATTCAGCCTCGATAATATCGCGCATATCAGAGCTGTTGATGCCCCCGACGCCCAGCAGACCGCTTTGCTTGTTCAATATCTTGTCAATTTCCTGCGCGCTCTTGCCGAGCTCGATCAGACGGATCACCACGGCCGGGTCCAGATCGCCGCAGCGGGTCCCCATGACCAGCCCTTCCAGCGGCGTCATCCCCATGGAGGTGTCTATCACCTGGCCGTTGCTGATCGCCGCCATGCTGCAGCCGTTGCCCAGATGACAGGTTATCAGACGGAGTTTCTCAAACGGAGATCCCAGAAACGCGCCGGTGGCTTCCGCTACAAAGTTATGCGAGGTGCCGTGAAAACCGTATCTCCGGATGCCGTGCTTGGTATAGAGATCGTAAGGCACCGCATAAAGGAATGCCTCCGGGGACATCGTCTGGTGGAACGCCGTATCGAAGATCGCAATATTGGGAACGCCCGGGAACGCCTCTTCACAGGCTTCGATGCCGGAAAGATTGGCGGGGTTGTGCAGCGGGGCCAGCGCAAAACAGTCGCGGATGATCTCTTTGACATGTTCGTTGACCAGCGCCGGCTTGGTCGCCTGTTCGCCGCCATGCACCACGCGGTGACCGATAGCTTCAACTTCGGCAAGATTCTTTAAAACGCCGATTTCGGGATCGGCCAGGATGGCGCAAATGCTTTTCAGCGCATCAACATGATTCTGGACCGGCGGGTTGCTGTCCTGCGAAAAACCGTCACTGCGCTTGTACTGCAACTGAGGTTTGTCCGAACCCAGGCGCTCCACCTGCCCTTTGGCCAGCATCTGTTCCTTACCCATTGAGAAAAGGGTAAATTTCATTGACGAACTTCCCGCGTTTAAAACCAATACTTTCATGTTGCCGAATCCCTGTTTATATATAAATTTAAGAATCAAAAAGCACAATTCAACCGGTTATGCATCCACCATAAACTAGCACAATACTGACCGTTTTGAAAGCCCGTGAAATAACAAATAAATGCAAAAACAACAAAAATATGTCATTTTTTGTCAAATATCTTCAAATTCATTCAAATTCCTGACGGATAGCTTTCGGCATCAGGATAATATAGTGAAAAGACATTATCCCGGAAAGCCGTCGTCAACCGCTCTCAATTACAATATATTACTATAATATTAATATCTGAAAGATAAAATAAAAAAAGTTAAACTTTTGTTAGAAATCCGCCGGATGCCAGTCTCGAACCGTTCCGGACACCACACTCCGACACTTTGGAGTGTCGTTGAGCACAACGATTTTCGTAATCCGTGTCCTATGGGGCTTATGACCC
>CAIJKT010000523.1 GCA_903821255.1 uncultured Lentisphaeria bacterium
CGGTGCCCAAACTGATGCGGCAATTCCCGCATTTGTACGGCGACCTGTCCGCCGGCAGCGGCTGCAACGCCCTGACCCGCGCCCCCGAATACGCGGTAAAATTTCTAAATGAATTCCAGGATAAACTGATGTTCGGACTGGACATCTGTTCGCCGCCGAAACCGGAACTGCCGCGCCTGCTGCTGTTCCTGACTGAATTGAAAGACTCCGGCAAAATATCCGATGCTGTTTTCAATAAAGTCATGTCCGGCAATGCCGTCAGGCTGCTGGGTCTATAGACATCTATACGCAAGATTTAAGCGTTATTTTTAAGACTTCATATACTTTGAGTATGAAGTATATTATCCGGAATCATAAGAGGCCGCAGTTCTGGCATATGTTTTTTTAGATCAATATCTTTGGTCAAATCCCATAAATCTGTCTTCATGCCACGCAACGCTAATACGGAGGTAATCCAGCTTTGAGTCCAACCGCTTTCAATACACCAGGCGCCCCAATCCATATCAGCATTACTGGCCCAATAATCCCAACGTTTAAAATCAAAGGCACGGAACCATCCGCCATCAAGTTCAGGATGTACTTCTGAACGAACCTGAATACGGCATAAAAACTTTGCGATCAAGTCTGCTCCGCGCTGATACAGTAAGTCTTGCGTCGCTCCAAAAGCCTCATGCAGCCCCAGGAAAGCAAAATTCATCGTATAAAGGAGGTCTGCCACTGAATCGCCGTTATTTTGAATCAGCGGCGCTTCTTTAGTACCATAAGCTTCGTTTGTAACAGGCGGGGCATAAATTCCTAATCCGATTGAACCTATTTCTTCGCGAATGGCTCCTGATTTGTCTTGAAATGCCAATAAATCACCAGCAACCCGACTTAACCACAGTAAATGTTCAGGCGTCTTCTCAATGCGCACAAGCCAAGCCAATGGTAGCAACATTCTAGCTCGTTCCTGCTGCAATCCATTAGACCAGCGCCATTGGTAAGGATAATTTTGCATAGTCATGCGAATCGCGTTTTTCGCCCGGTCCAGAAAAAGACCGAAACCGGTTTGTCGATATGCCCAAAGAAAACATGCCCAGAGATATGCCTCAAAGTGTGGGGCATAGTTCACGGTTTCCTGATTGAAGAAGAATTGCCAGCCTTGTTGCTCAATATTATCCTGATCAAGACGATTACCGCGAAATCCTAGCTTGCCTGTGGTGCGGAGATTGGCCAAAAGACAACGCAGCAAAGATTGATTCCAGCGTCCTGTCGTTAGCGCGGCAGCGCTCAACATTGTTCCGAGCATTGATCTGGCATTATCATCACCATAGAACGCTTTCCAGCCGCTAGGCATGATCGCATATTCCGCTTGTTGTTGAAGCACAGTATTCTCTCCTCGGAGAGCCCGATAGCCTCCACAAGCATCATTCCATCCGACTAGTCCGAATGAGGCAAAGCCTGGATTTGCCCTTTCTCCCTGTGCCATGATAGAATGGTAATATACATAATCGCCAAGATTACTGGCAATTTTGGCAATACACGGATCTTTCTCAACGCGGGCTACCAGGGATAAGGCTCCCATCACTTCGCCATTACAATCATTTCTGGAACAAATATGCATTGATTGCTTTCCCGCGTGATTGATTGCGGAAGCCAGTCCTTCCATTATGCCAAATCGTCCTAAATCGGCATCGACCCAGGGATTTGTTTGCTTAATAGGGGTCAAGGCCTGATTGGGTTTTAAAAATAGATTTGCGTTTATAAACCATCTAGCGCCACGCCGCATGCTTTCAATCTCTTGCTTTTTTGACACTGGCGCACTTATCTTAAATGCTGGTCGCACAGATGCCGTCCATGTCAATTTCATCGCAGCGTTTTTGTCCCCTAGCCATAATAGGATCATTTTCCAAACTTCACTCCAGGCATCATAAGGAGCATAGCGCGCCGTGATAAACTGGCTCAGTTTAGTTGTTGCAATCAAAGCAGTAGCATACTTTCCTGATGAAAATTCAAATAATATAGGAAAGTTTTCCTGCGGTATCCCATAAACCGCTTTATCAAAACCTGCGACTCGCGCCAAAACAAGATGTGCATGATTGATCTTTGTCGGTAAAAAGTAACATCCATGTATTTCTAAAATACGCTCGCGTTCCAACCGCTTGCCAAAAACGTCAGATGCTACAACCGTTCGCTCCCAGTGGGTTGGCGTTGGGTTGCCAAGCGCCAGTCCTGGTACAAAGGAGGGAAATTCAATATAAAGACGTAAATTTTTCTCTTTTGCTTTTGCATATACTTCCGTGTCCAAATTAATTTGAATGCTGGGATAATCATCAGCCAAAATCAGTATTCCAGTTCCATCCGTAGCCGCGGCAATAGCTTTAAGTGGAGATGAGTATCGAGGGAACAAGACATTAGTGCTCTGTGAAAGAGCAACATAAAGGTCATTATCAGGCTTGCAGCAAAAGTAAAGATTATATCTCATCATGAACCTTTTCCCCAATGTCACTCGGGATTGTTATTGACAGTTATTTTTTTTAGATAACATTCCATGAATGCCTATGATATAATTATTGACTCTCCATATATAGATAAATTTTACACCTTTTATCGGTAAAGTTATGCTCTTCCCTGCTTGCGGACAATTATGGTTGCGTGGAATCATATATTCCGAGATGCTACGCATATATTCATCCTGTTGCACGCTAAGCCCTGCTCCGGGTTCACCCACGGCAATATGCCTTTTTTACCTCAATCATGAAGCATCCAATTGACAGAGTTCAGAAATATTTTTTTCAAGTTGCTCTCTGGCTGTACCTCGTATTTAACATATTTGCCGTTTTCGGTTTTGCCTGCTGCGCCGAAACATATTCCGGAGAGGACTACATTGCCCTTTCCGACCTTTCCGGCAACCAGTACAGGGGAAAGCAACTTACCGTCAGCGCACCCTCGCGCCAAAACAATACCATCATTTCCGGGCTGAATGCCAAGGAATCCCCAGGCAATGTCTTGAACAGGGGCATCTTTAATGTCTTGTGTGACAGGATGCTGTTTGGTAATAGTCATTGCCTTTGATCCATATGTGCCGTCGGGCGCCCCGATTTCAGGAAAAACTGGAGGGGCCACGTCAACTCCTACTGCGTGATGGATTAACATGACATTTCCACCAGCCTCGACGAAGGCCTTAATGCTTTTATACCAGTTTTCATCCAGATTTACTGGAAGCTGAAAACCCATATTGGGGATAATTACCACATTGCAATTATTGAGAGTGCTTTCTTTCAGATCATTCAAATATTTAATTTTGATGTCTTTTAAATCGGCTCCGGAAAGACAGTCATAAATTCCTGTAGACCCATAATTTTGCGATCCGACCGAGCCAGCCTTAAAGACGCCAATCACTTTTCCCCCTTGTTTAGGGAGGTCATATTTAAACCCTCCGCGGTTTTCTGCAAATTTCATTCCTGAGACGCTGGCGGCACCGCCGTAATTTGGCAATCTTTTCATAACTGGAACTGAAGTTGTTTTTTCACTGCCCACAATGTAAAACCCCACGCACCCAGCCGGAATATCAACACATGCCTCGCCGCCAAATTCGGATCTTACGCTTTTTCTCAAGTCGAGAATATATGAGTCTTTTTTTACTGGGAAATTCATTTTTATTTTAAACGCCGCAGGTTTGGAACCAGGGTTATAAACGCCAAGGATAAACTCATTGCCGGCCAGCAGCACACTGCTGTCGACAAGGTTGTCAAACTCGCACGGGATTTCCCATGGCAATTGACCAATAAGATTTTTTATAAGCGATTTATAAAACATGCCTTTCTCTTTGTCGCTTATCAGGTTTTCTGAAAGAGTGTATTTGGAATACAGAGTTTTTCCTTTCCCAAATTCATGGATAAATATCGCCGACTGGCCGGAACTGTCATAGCCGACGACACGCGCGCAAACCTTTGACACCTCAACTGCAGATGAAAATTTGTTCGCTATCTCCGAGCCGCCTTTTATATTAACGCTATGAGATGAGTTGACAGAATCCTTTTCCAGCCGGACTCCGAGAGCCTCGGCCAGAATACCGTTTCTGACGGTTTCATTCTCTGTGATCAGGCAGCCGCCATTTTTTACGTATTTCACGATTTCACTGGCGAGATTATCACTCAAAACCGGATCGGATGGAATGACAATCAGTTTGTATTTTTCCAGCTCCGGCAGTGTGCAAAAACGGTTGTCAATAATGTCAAACGGAATATTTTTAAGAGATGAAATCTCCTTGCAGCTTGACTCATAGGCACTCATTTTGTCCGGCAGAGTTTTGAAGTTGCATTTAATAATGTCATTTTTGAACGCATCACGGTCTCGCAGAATCCCGGCAAACTTGAAAGGTGCTGTTTTTGCCGCAATTTTTTTTCAAATCAGTTCGATCTATGAAGCGGTAGAAGTCGGCGGTTATCTCCACAAGCTCAGAATTGTTCATTCTGTTTGAAATACTCTCCGAACAGAAGGACTTTACGCCGAACATCAGCGGCAATGCCATGGTTCCTGTGGCGTATGATTCATGGGGGGAATAATAATAAAAATGATGCTGTATTGCTCTGCCGTCATTTCCGAATACTCCTAACGGATATCTCGTGCCGTATTTTATGTCGGTAAGATTGGGGGTCATTTTCACAACAATCTCAGTCTGCAGAGTATCAATAAACGGCGCTTTGTTCTCTATATCAACGTATCTGCTTAAACTACCACTGCCGCTACAAAGGATTTCCACCGGCATCGCCGGAAATTTGTCTTTGATCTTTTTAGAGAAGAGCTCTGTCCATTTATTGAACTCTTTTTCTTTTTCCAGTTCTTTTGCCCCGTAATTACCGGTAAAACCGTCTGGACAGTGAAATTCTCCGCCAGTCTCAAGACAAATTAGATCAATCCCAGCGCCAGCCAAATTAAGATAATCTTCAAGTTGAATCTGCATTTTATTATCATTAAACGGCAAGTTTTTCTGCCAGACTTCACGAGCCAGTCCGGTCCACCAAAATTGAACAGCGAGTCCCTCTTTGTGAGCCGCCGCGCATATCTCCTGAACGTAATTCTTTTGTTTTTCATATTCTGTTTTAAATTCAGGGCTTTCCGCGTTCAGACGTTCCGCTGAAATAGGAAACACATAACGTCTCTGTATATCCAATTTAATCGCGTTTGCTCCAAAACGTTTTACGGTTTTAATCAATTCCACAGCAGAATCAGAATCATTCCTGTTTGCATCGCGTAATGGATGTATTTCCGTCTTATATGAGCATGTGACATCGCGGACAAAGCCAGGAACACGGGTTTCCATGTCATTAAATTTCTGCGGCTCTCCAACATAAATCTCCGGCGGATTTTTCCACTCTATATATTCATTTCTGAATCGCAGCCGGCTTCCTTTCAACGCAACCAGAGCTCCTCTTACCGGGCGGCTCAACGCAAATCCCAATGTTATGCTTTCGCCGGAATTCATCCCCTGAGATAAAAATTCACACTTTTCGAGAGACCCGATATCAAAGAACTCGCCGGCAGTGACTTCCCCTGAAGCATCCTCAATTGCGATCCATCCTTCTTTCAGCCATTCCCTCAAGTTATAACGGGGATAGAAATCATTGCTGTCAAGTATCTCATTCCGCTCTCCGTCAAGCATTTTGGCACCATTGCTTCCCTCATAGAATATTTTATCAAGAGCTGAATATCCGCCGACAAGCCATGCTGTTTTCACGCCGACTTTTTTTGCGGTTCCAGGAACTATCTCATAGTCTATTCTGCCTGAAAAACTGTAAAAACTATATCTGACGATATAATCTTTGCCTGCAATCTCAATAGTTTTTTTCAGCGGGCCGTTTACTGTTAGCTTTGCTGTTGACCGATAAGGTCTCGGTTTAAAGAAAAATGTTGTTTCATTGGCGTTTGTGGCATGCCCATACCACGCGCCGCCGCTTGAGAGTTCACTAAGCTCATTTGGGCAATCGGCTCCTCTGATGTGTATTCGGTTTATTTTGCCCAATCGGTCGGTTTGTCTCCATATGTCGGCTTCAATTTTATCATTTCCAATAATGTAAAACTTATCTGTCTCATCCAACCTCAAGTCGCTTGGGCGGGCCGTCTGGACACTATCCTGGGTTACCGCCGCTTTACCGCAATATATCAGAAATGGTTTTTGTTCATATTTGCGAAGGTCAGTAAGAAACACTATTTCGGTTTTATTGCCGGAATTGATAACTTGCGACGGAATCTCAGCTCCTTCTGCCGAGACCACTTTAAAGCATGTCAAGACATCTTGGGAGGGCAAACTAAGTTCAAAATCAATAACCGCGTTTTTCCTTGCCTTGCCAACAGGCTCCGAAACCAAAACAGGAATTCTGCTCTGATATAACTTGTCAAACCATGGTTTGTCAGCAACTCCCTTAAGATAAACAGATTTAGCCTCTTCTTTTCTATAATTATCCTCTGCGTTTGTTGTAAGTAACGCACTAAACAATGTCAATGCGGCGATAAAAAACCGTTCACTTATGGTCATAACTCATAACCTCTTAAATTAAAATAGTTGATAGTTGCTTAAAGCTGAACATCCGAGCCAGGGCCGCCGCTCTCTTTCTCTTTCTTCTTTTTATAGTCAAGAATATTCCGTTTAAAGGCTAACGAAAGAACGTTTTCCTGGAACATTTTGTTCCCCTGCTTGTCGCGGAAAATCGCATAAGCATTACTAAATATAATTGTACCAGCCCCATTGACGTTTGTCTGAATAAGCATTCCCGCTTTTCCGGGATTTTGCTTTGCAGTAAGCACCGGAATCTGATTTTTCGCTAAATTTTCCCAACACCAGCCTCTCCCGGGAAAAACAATATTATTGGGATAAGACACTATTGGTTGCTCTTTATATTTTGGATTGATCTCATAATTATACTCTTCTATTTTTAGTTGTTCCCACGTTTTATATGGGTTAGTTACCCCAACTGATTCAAAGAAACTGTTCATTTCAGGGCGAAGCGACTGGTAATCGAAATATATGGTTCCGCCTTTGGCGAGAAATTTGCGCAAAGCATCTTGAAAGCGTGTGATGACGGTCAGTGAACCGTAACCTGACTTTTTAGATTCCATGCTGCTGAATTGTCCAATGTATAAAAATTCCGCATTGACGAGACTCTCCGGCAAAGTCTCATCTAAAAATGAATATGCAGGTCCGCGCTTTCCCTGAAGCTGTTTAGTCATGTCCATTTTCTCGTTGCTTAACTCAAAATCTTCATCCAGAAAATAACAGCGCATCTTTATCGAATATTCTTTCTCAAAATTTATAATCAGCCCATCCTTGTTTAGTGGAATGACAACAACCATCATTGGATCGTTGTCCGTCGCCGCAAAGATATTAATTGCAAACAAAAACAAAACTGCAATCAAAAGTGACTTCGCCATATAGATTTCTCCTTTTGTGCGGCATGCCGCGTTAAAAAAAGACCCCGTTTTCATTTGATCCATTTTGTTTTTTGTAGTGGATATACCCGCAATCGAATGCCCGTTTTCTCTCTATTGGAGCAACGTGACCATCTGCAAATAAAATATTTGCCTTGTCATTGTGTCGCATATGGAGTGATCTGGAAGTAGCTGCTGACGTGTCATTTGTCATATAATACCATTGCAGATTACTGTAAGCCATTCCTAGTACCGACGAGTCTCCCACGAGAATAAAATCATTCGGGGCATACTTATTACTTTCAGGGATAAACTGAGGAGAGGTTGCGTTAACAATCAGCACTTTGTTCCTAAATATTTTCCAGCACATACCATAATTACCATTGCCGGAAAAAAGGTTCATCCCATAAGTCCATGATCCCGGATTGCTAGTATCTCCATTGTATTTAGCAGAAGGACAGGCAAAGATATTCGTTTTATTGTAATTAACTTTAGTTGTATACGAGCCCTGAACAAGAATAGTACTCCAAAATGATGAACCATTCGTTGTGTAAGACGGTGCAAGGCCGGAAAAATCATTAGCGTAAGCGTGAATGGCAATCCCGTTTTGCTTTAAATTGCTTAAACATGCAGCGCTTTTCGCGGATTCCCTGGCCTTCCCTAACGCAGGCATCAGCATGCTGACCAAAATAGCGATGATCGCGATCACTACGAGGAGTTCTACAAGTGTAAAATTAATTAAATTTGCACGACTTGTTAACTGCTTTTTCATCATTTCATCTCCTTATTATTTGTATTGTGATATTAAAACTACTCAATGATGCCGGGTATAAGTTTTACTCTTACCGGGGACTGCCGTTTTCCCTCAATCAGCGCTTTTAATTCCAGCGCGGCAGTTCTGCCTAATTCCTCCGGGTCAATATTCACAAGAGGACAATTCAGTAATTTTCCGCCGCCCGCATAAGTGGTCATCAACGAGTATTGCTCTCTGAAGTTTTCACCGTAATTCTGCTTGAAAGCTTCAATAGCCTGCCAGATGCAGCTGCCTAAGGCAAAGCAGGCGGTAAACGCTATTTTAAAGCGGCATAAATTATTGATGTCTGTTATGATCTCGTTTTCATCGGAAATTAACAGATGATCGTCAAAATCAATATTCCGGGCAGCAAAAGCATCCCGATAGCCGTTGTAAAACAGTTTGTAAGCGTCAATCGCAGTATCGGCAATAAACAGTATCTTGCGGTGCCCTTTGTCCAGCAGATATTCCGCAGCAGTTCTACCGGCGGCATAAAAATCAGTCGAAACGTAATTGATATGTTCACCTTCAGGAATACGGTTGACACACATTACCGGAACGCCCCGCTGCTGGATCATTTCAATCGCCTGCGCGCGATCATTGGTTGGATGAACCCATATCAAACCGTCAAGATTCAGCAGAAGTATTTCCTCTACAGCTTTTTCATTATCATGTATAGCCTGAATCAGCCTTATATCGCTGAAATCTTCACAGATAGCCTTACCGCATTCGGCAACAATTCCCCAGAAAAACTTATCATAAACCACTATTTTCCCTGAACCAACTATTATTCCTACTTACAATTTGTTGCATGGCAGATAGTTATCCTTAAACATGCGTGGATTTGTAAATGTCCCCTGCCATTTGCGTATAATCAGCATTCCTTCACTCACCAGTTCATCGAGCGACTTGCGCACTGTCGGCCGGCTGACAGTGTAAATTTTGCACAATTCGCGCTCGGAGAGTATTTTCACTTCCTTGCCCGAATTCCGCCGGGCTTGATCATAGGCATATTGCCTGATCAGCATTCCTGATCCGTTAGCCATAAAACGATTCCTTACAACTTACCACACATTACCACCAATAACCATATTATACCATCTGTTTTAATTTCTGTCAATAGCTATCTGGTCATTTTCATGAAAAAAAAGATGATCCGGTAAAAAGAAAAAGGGCATCCGGATGGA
>CAIJKT010000524.1 GCA_903821255.1 uncultured Lentisphaeria bacterium
CGGAACCAGGCATTGTACTCGGAGTTATGCCCGCTTGACTCGGTTACATAATAGTCCAGCGCCAGATACATTTCATTGCGCACATGCTCGGCGTTATATATTTCAGGCTTCTTCAGAATCGCTTTGCGGATAAGCGGATAAGCGTCTTTGCCGTTCCACTTGTAACTCAGGTAAAACGCCTGGTGATTGATCCCGGCGCAAAAATAGGTGATCTCATCCATCGGGGCGCCGATCCACCGGGCAAGCATTTCGGCGGTTCCCTGCACCGAGTGGCAAAGGCCGGTGATGTTCAATTCCGGAAACTCGCTCTGCATCCCGCGGCAGAGCATTGCCATCGGGTTGGTGTAGTTCAGCACAATTGCGTTCGGGCAGTGCTTGCGGATATCTTTGCAGATGTCAAGCATGACCGGAAGCGTGCGCAGCGTCCTGAATATGCCCGACGGGCCGCGCGTATCGCCGACGTTGATGTCAACGTTGTATTTTTTGGGAATCTCAATGTCGGTGCGGAAAACCTGCGGACCGCCCTGGAGAATGGTGATCAAAACGCCGTCCGCGCCTTTGAGCGCGGCCGCCCGGTCGGTCGTGGCGATGACTTTCGCAGGATATTTACCCGCCTTAATGATTTTCTCGACGGATTTCTTGCTGAACGCAAGTCTTTCCTTGTCGATATCCATCAGCGCGATGGTTGCGTCCTTGAATGCCTCGAAGGTCAGGATGTCCCGCACCAGGCCTCTGGTGAAGCCCAGACTGCCGGCGCCGATAAATGCGATTTTCTTACTCATTTCGTAACTGTCCTTATTTAATTTAAACAATATACCTGGAATACATTCAAGCTAATAAACTTACAATACAAAAACAGATTTACGAACTTATAACAGGGTATCTTACGATAAAAACAGGCGGACAGTAAAGATCAATGCCCGGCAGTCAGGCGCATGATGCTGTCTGTTTATTTGTATAAATCTTCACCGTCTAATAATTATCCTCTTCAGAAGAAAATACTTCCTGTTATTCATTATATCCCTGCCGCAAGCGACGGGGAACTGGTCTGAGATCTTTGCTTTAACGGGTAGCCGTACCCATTTCAGCAGAAGTGAGTGCGCGTTTAAAAATTTTAACGTAATCCATACTGCCTCGCAGTGAATAAGCGTAATAACTAATCCATGAGCCAAGCAGCAGATTACGATTGACATTGACAATGCTGGAGCTGGAAAGCGAACTGACACTGCAACTTCCGGCGGCAACGCCATCAACATAAAACACGGCATTGCCGTTACGGGTCACGGAAACACCAACCGTATGCCAGGCATTATCAGTTATACTCACATTATTGGAGACAGCGTTTATTCTTGCTGTTCCATTGGATAACCAGAAGTTTAATGTTCCGTTATTATACATGAACGTATAACCGGCATCAGTCGGGGAGGCTGCGCCTTTGGTGACTATTCCGCAGTAGGTGTTTTGCGTCTGGTCAAGCTTGACTCTGGAAATAATTGTCATGTTATTAACCCCCATTTCCAAAGCGGATGGATGTCCGCAGTCAGCGTAATCGCCATTGCCGTCCAGAGTCAATACCCCGCTGCCGAGCGCGGCATTGCCGTATAAAGCGCCGTTACTGCTGTAGCTGCTGGAGTCATATGCCGCAGTTCCGGAAGTCTCATTCAACTGCATGTCGAGAATAATATTACCGGATAAATCCGCCATTTCCTGTGAAGTCAATGCTTTCCGGTAAATCCGGATATTGTCTATCAACCCGTATAGATGCCAGGCATTAATCCATGAACCAAGCAGTAAATCGCGGCTGGCATTGACAATATTGGAGCCGGCAAGTGAACTGACACTGGAACTTCCGGCGGAAATGCCGTCAACATAAAACACGGCACTGCCGTTACGGGTCACGGAAACAGC
Source organism: uncultured Lentisphaeria bacterium (assembly GCA_903821255.1). Next base: position 1,909 of record CAIJKT010000524.1, read on the forward strand.
AACCGTATGCCAGGCATTATCAGTTATACTCACATTACTGGAGACAGCGTTTATTCTTGCTGTTCCATTGGATAACCAGAAGTTTAATGTTCCGTTATTATACATAAACGTATAACCGGCATCAGTCGGGGAACCTGCGCCTTTTGTGACTATCCCGGCATAAGTATTCTGAGTTGCATTCAATTTTACTCTGGCTGTAATTGTCAAATCCAGCGTCCCGATTTCCAGTGAGGAATTATGGCCGCAATTGACACGGTCATTCGCCCCGTCCAGTGAAACTGCGCCGGAAGAAAAAGCCGCGCCGTTCAACAGCGTGCCATTATTGGCGAAATACGATCCGTCGTAAGCCGTCGTACCGCCGGACTCGCTGCACAGCAGTTTCAACGCCAGCATTTCTTCGATATTGCTTTCCAGCACATAAACTTTCGAACCGCAGGCCGGCACTGTAATGTTGAATTGATTGTTGTTGATGTAAGCTTCAATTTCATTGGTGAAGAAATTCCTGACAGCAGTTGCGGTATAAGGCAGACCGGCAATAGTGCAAGTCACGCTTTGCGCGGTGCTTTGTTCATTAGTCGCTATGACATACCCCTCGCCCTGATAATCACGGGTGCCGAAATCGGCAAGACTGTTATTGGAGCTCAAACTCCAACTCGTCCAATGCGGCGTCTGAATAATTGGCAGTAACTGGTCTATTTCGTGCCTGATATTCGGAAGATCACTCCACCACGGCTGGTTCTCGATTGCCCCTGCCGAACCTCCGTCTTTCCAGAATCCAATGCCTTTAGCGCCGTTGGCGATGGCATTGAATACTCTGGGTCTGAACTGCGCTCCGCTGTTAATTTGTGCTATCACAACCGGATTCTTCTGCTGTTCAACATTGCCCGTCGTAATCAATTTCAACGCTCCGCGGGTTTCATCGGGATATGTCGTGACAGTATCTGCGGTCACATAGCTGCCGATAATATCCGTCATGCGTACATTGCTGTTATTGTATCTCCGGGCAATGCCTTCATCACCTTCAAGACAATAGACAGGATGCATCAAGCTGATGCCGTCAGTGTCTGTATCAAGTTCCCTGATGGTATTAATAACAGCAAGCGGCACTGCCCATTCTCCAGGACAGTTCTCATTGTCCCAGTAGTACCAGAGCAGACTGTCCATCAATCCATAGGCTTTGATCTGGTTAATAGTCGATGTCAACAGCGCTATATTATTGTAGTTGGCGAATAACGGCGATGTGTAACCGGCAATTCCCAACCCTGACATCATGCCGTCCGGATTAAAAACGGATGTCGCGTTTTTTGCCTTTTGAAGGTCAGCGTATGTGCCTGCCCACATATTGGTATTGAAGCCCTGCACTGAATAAACAGTCCAGTCCGCCCGGGACCCGTCGGCGTAAACGGCAATGGGGAAAAACGGATACCATGCGCCATTTTTATAAATTTTAACGTTGCCAAAGGCATCAACCTGGGTTCTAGTCCCGTTAAATGCAGTTTTGGCTGTCGGCGGCTGCTCAAAGCCAATACCGCTGCCCAAATAAAAGTTATCTACCCAGACCGAACCGCTGCTCCCGTTAGGCTGAAAGTACAAAGTACAGTCAATTTTCACATAAACTTCGCCGGGTTGAGGACGAAACAGGTAAACACATTCCTGCCAGGAATTTGAGTCGGAAACGCATTCAATGGAAGCTGGAGAGGTGCGCACATAGTTCCAGTTTGAGTCATAATAACAGACATGTATAATCGGCCCGGGAGACGGAAAAATATTACTCAGCATATAAAATGCCAGAGTGTAAGTATTCCCTGGAGTGACAGAAATAAGCGCCGAATCAACATAACTGTAACTGGTATTCGGATAGGGAATGGTCATTTTAAATGAGCCGGTGCCGCCGTCTCTGGATACGGTTGAGTCATATACCGCGCTGCCGCCAGGAACCCAGTTGGCTGAACCGCTGATGTCCGGATTGGTGACCAGATTTGCGCCGCTGCGTTGAATGTGCGGCTGGTCGGCAGAAAGGCGAAAGCATAGAAGTAAAGCAAAAGCAATAAAACATCTCAGCAATAATTTATCGTGTTTTCTCATTTCATGTTCCCCTCATATTGGAATGTTAATGGCGGTTAACGGTCTTTTGAATGATTCTCCTTTCTGATTATTGGGATTGGTTACTCCGGACTTGAATAATTCAGTTCTACTTTCATTTCAGCACCGGGCTTCATTGCCTGCGGGATAAAAAATAATTCCAGAGTGTCTATTTCCTGTTTTACCATTGCCCAGAAAAGGATTCCGGCCAGGCGGTCCGCGGCGGCGCTGATTTTAACTTTTCCGGCGGAACTGCTTAAAATCGCGGAGTCCGCCCTGATTTCTTCCTTTTTTACCTGTTTAAGCAAATCTTCTATTCCGGCTATGCCGGAGCTGCCGTTCCGGCAGTAAGTGGTTGCCATCAGATCAGCAGCGGAAAACCGCCTGCTGCCGGTTTGCATTTCCGGTTTATATTTCCAATTGCTGATCTCGGAAATATTGCCGGACCAGAACCCGGCGGTGAAAGTTTCCCGCCCGTTGTTGACAAACCGGTAACTGAGCGTTAAATCCGGTTTATCATTGGCGATTATGAAGGTTTTATAGATGGTCAGGCCTTTGAGCGCGCCTTTGGCCAAATCCTTGCGGAAAACCAGGTTTAATTTCCCGTCACTGATACTCTGGCTTTCGAGTTGATAAGTTCCGGCAATTCCGCCTTCATAACCGGCAGGCGAATAGAACTTGTCCTTCCCGAACATCTGTGAACCGTTTTTGACGGAAACCAGGGCTCTGCCGCCGGCCTGCCACTGGCTGATGATCGCTCCGTTTTCCGGAATAATGGTTATTTGCTGACTTTCAGTTGCAACTGTCAGCAGATATTTGCCGTCCTGTTCCTTCAATTCAGTTTTGAAGCCGCCCCCGGTCAACGGTTTGAATCTGGCGGCGGAACTGAACGCTTCCTGCGATTCGCCTTTTATCTCACGCTGGATTTTGTCCACTTCCTTTTGCTGTTCGCGGAAGCGGCGGTCGAGTTGCGGGATCAGCTTTTCATTTTCCTGACGAAGTTTATTCAGGTCAACAGCGCTGCCGTAATCTTTGCCGTCCTGCCAGGGTTCGATTACCAGAAACTTCACTGACAGCGGCGGAATCAGCACCGGAATATTGCGCAAACCGACGGCGGCAAGCCACGGATTGGACGGTCCGCGATAATACTCTTTTTCATACGGCGAGGTCAGAACATATTTCTGATTTTCCGGTAAAGTCAATGACAGCTCAGCCGGAGCAGAACTGTTGAAGTCGAAGTTGCATACCGCCGCCAGAATCCGTCCGTCTTTCTCAAATGTCCTGACCGCCAGCCGGCGGCTGAAATCATATTCGCTGCTTTTGAAAAGCGCAGTCAGCGGAGTGATGGCCGCATTAGAATTCAGCTTTTTTCCTTTGCATACAAAATCTTCAAACATGGCGATTTCAGCATTGGCTCCGGCGGCATTGCGCCAGTATTCGCCATCGTATCCTTGCGGAAAATAATAGAGATCAATGCCGTCCGCGCCGCCGAGGAAAGCCGCCAGCATTTGAATTCTGATTTCCGCCGGCGAGACTACCCATTTATCGCACTGAAGATTCTGGGAAAGATGAATATACCTGGCGGTTGCTCTGCCATCGGCGGCACACTGCCCGCGGATGAATTCCATCGTCTGTTCAACTTCACGCAAAGTCGTAAAATGGCTGGAGGGCTGCAAAATATTGGTTTCCGGAATGCGGTATCCGGCGTCAATCAGTTTCTTCTGTCTGGCGTCAATATAATCGTCAGAATTGAAATAAAGATAATACCAGGATGAGACCGTGTTGAAATGTTTCATCCACTGCTCGGTCATGAATGTGCGCCGGTATTCTCTCTCTGACTCAATACTGCCGGGTTCGCGGAAAAAGGCGGAACCGGTGCAAAGTATTATTTCCAGCGGATGATTCAGTTCTTCGCCGCGTTTCCGGACAATTTCCATCAGTGCCTGCATTGCCGTACCGCATTGCGCCGACTGAAACAGATATAATTTATCCCGGTATTTTCTGAACAGTTCCAGAGGCGGTGTTGACAGCACTTCATTCTCCGGCAAATCGGCGAACTTCGCAAAATCTTTAAGCGACAATTCGGTAAAACTGCCCTTATCGCCGACAAACATCCATGGCTCCCAGTTGATCCAGATACCCTTTGCATTCAGCTTTACCGCGCTTTCAACCACGCTGTTTACGCCTTTCACATACCATTCGCCTTTGCGGCTGATATAGGCCGGGTCAAAAGAGCTTTTGTCTATTGTGCCTGACGCATTCTTCAATTTCACTTCATCCGGGGCATTGGCGGTTGCGGCGGTATATCTCAGCATGTAACCGTTAATCAGACAGTTGGTGGAGACGTAAGTGCTCACTCCGGTTTCATCCGCGGCTTTATACAACGGCGCCGGGTTGCGGCTGAATCCTTCCGGCGTGACTCCGCCTGCCCGCAATATTTCCGGCAGATAAATAGTATTGAATCCGCAGCTTTTATAGAATGACATAAACCTTTCCAGCGGCTTGCCATAAAACTCAACGCCGGTGCCGCTGTGAATGCCGGTGGAAAAATATTTCGGCGTCGCCGACGGCGCAATCGCGCCGCTGATGCGGATATCAAATTCAGACGGCTGGCTGGTCAGCTTGTCATCCTGATAGGAAATAAAACATTTATAAACTTTGTCCGAGGCGGCGGCATCTGTGAATAGCAGCGGCACCACCGAGTCAAAAGTTGTCTGCGAGAAATCAGGGGAACGCATTACGATATTCGGCAGGCCCAGCGTGTATTCGTAACGAATATAAGCCTGGCCGTTTTTGCTGATTTTTGACGCCGGTTTGTATTCCATGGAATCGTAACCGCAACTCAGCAGTTGAATCTCTTCCGGCAGTTCGATGACAGTCCGCGGATTAGCGTATTTGTGCTGTGCTTTATTGGCGCAAGTCAGATACAGCATTAATGGAGCCTGCCGGGACAGGGAAAAAATATTATTCTGAGTATAAAAATTCGGAGTCATGCGGAACGCCACTTCATCGCCGGCGCTGATCATATATTCTTGAATATCAAAACCGTCCAGCCAGACCGTACCCGGCCCTTTATCAATGAACATGGTAATCCCCAGCTTGTCATCGCCGTCCGCCGCCGTGACTTTACCGGTAATTTTCTTCCAGGCAGTCGCGCCCTGCACTGTAATGAAATTTTTAAACAGCTTTTCATTCCATTTTTCGCCTGCCATAATATGATCTTCCCGCAATGCGATCCGGCAGTCCCCGGTTATCCGGCACCAGAAGGAAATTTCATACACTTTCCCTGGAATGACCTTGCCTAATTGAGTCCCGATAATGATAACTTTATCCTGCGGGGTCAGTTCAAGCTTCAGACTCTGTCCGCCTTCCTTGAACTCCTCCGTGTCCAATGCCGAATTGGGCGGCTGGGATTTCCCGTCGGTCATAACGGCCTTGCCGCCCCAGCCGGCAGGAATGCCTTTCCATAACGTTTTTTCAAAGCCGCCGTTGTCAAAGGCAGGCTCCGCCGCATTTAATCCTATTCCGGCAAGCAAACAGATCAGCATAAATCGAAACAGCATATTATTGTTCTCCCTGACTATTTTGTGATACATTCATTAAAGTTTTCCTGTTTTTGGAATATCCTTTTATCAAACCGCAATCCTGCATTCAAGTCAGAAAAGCGATGTCGTCTCCACGCAAATCATTTTCAATGACCATGGAAAAACCGTTCCAGTACCAGTTGAAATTTCTGGTATTTCCAACGACGACGCGCAGCGTATTCAGTCCATCGCGCAATACGGCTTTAATTTTAAAGACCATGAATGGATCAGGCTGGTTCCTTCCGTTGTCGGAGAAAATCAGCTCCCCGTTCAGATAGAGGCGGACGGGATCGTCACACCCCAGACGAATTAGTGATTCCGTCCGTCGTGACACCCAGAGCCGCGTTTCCGCACACACGCAAATATCGCTTGCAATACATCCGAGCGAGGGTGGTGTCGACCAGATATGGCGGCGATGCACATGACAAAGATCAACGAACCCCTGCTGTGCTTTTTTTTGCCATGACTGCGGCGAAACCTCAATATTGTCAAACCCCGGTCCCGCCAGCGCTGTTGGCGGAGGCGGTGCGCCCGGCGACAAATCGTCAATCCCGGCGAGCGCAAAGGGGCCGGTCAGAGTATAGACAAGCTCATGTTCCGTGATATTCGCCGCCGGTTTGTCCTGATACCAGAACGCCACAGCTTTTGCCGGCTGGCCGGCAAATGAACCCCAGTTGAAAATGAACGACTCCCGGAAAGGAACCGGCATTTCCAGATGATAGCGGTATCGCGCGGAATGACTCGGGCATCCGCAGTACGGAGTCAAGTTCCAGATGCGCATGTAGGCCATGTGGAAATAGTCCTCGCCGCAAATGCCGTGCAACTGTCCGGCAGAGTCGGCGCCGGCGTCAAAAAGGATATTGTCCCCGCCACCGTGATCATGGCCGGTATCGAAAATGTGGACACCCACAAAATGACCTTTGCCGCGGGCGGCGCAACATTCGAAATCATCATAACCGTTGGTCTCTTCGCATCTGAAACGGGCATGAAAATAAGTCAGGGATTCGGGCGGCGGCGGATTCCGGTCATATTCGATCCGGACATTGAACTGATATTTTTCATTAAAAGCGCCGTAGTCCATGGCGGCCAGCAGTTGAATGCCGGCACGGAATCTGTACGGCATCGGAAAATGAATGACCGCCTTTGAGCCCAAACGCTCCACACAGGCATTGTTAAACTGTCCAACAAGATAACGCAGCGGAGCATCAACCTGGAAGGGACCGTCGAGACGGCCGTCCGGCGCAGGCTGTCCATCGAAAGCTATGCGCAGCAACAGGCTGTCAATATCTTTTCCGGAAATTACCAGTTTCCGGATAATGCCGCCGCCTTCCAGCCGGATATTATGGGGAGACGCCTCGTGCAGTTCAATATCCTCGTCAATGAACTGAAGCGGCTCCCTGTCTGCAGATGGCGGCGCGGACGGCAGGGTGTCATAGACGAGCACGGGCTTTCCGTTCTGGCTTGTCTGTCTGGGCAAAGGCGGCTTTTCATCACAATCCAGGCAATAGTCAATCTGCCAGTAAGGTCCGCCCCCAATTTCGCCTTCCGGCTCGGCGTCTATTCGCAGGGAGTCGGCAAACGGTATCGGAAGGTAGAGGTTTGAGCTTAGACGGTCACTGAAACCGCCGAGCGGAATTTGCTCGCAACTGATACGCTCCGCAGCCATGGACAGTTCATGCGCAAACCCGGAAATTACCGGACAGTCGCTGCCGTCTACGAAAATATGCACCTTGATATGATCGCCTTTCCCGTGGGTGGTCCAAAGGCGTTTCAGCAAACCGTGCCCCTTGATGTCGAGAATCGTTTCGCGCTTTGTTTCCGCGCTGCCGGTGTCGGAAAATTTCCCGACGCGATAGCTGCGTGGTTCATATAGCGTATATACATGGGTCTGACGGGCGAATTCCATGACTTTCATCGGAGATCATTTCCTCTGAGTTTTTTACTTAAAATTGCGGCACAGGTCTTTTCCCCTAGGGATTTACGGTAAGCAGATACTCGCGATAGCGGTTGTAGAGATTCCCCGCCTGCGGCCAGAATGAATTCGGACTCATGAAATGCGAAAATTCGAAAGTCATGGTGTTTTTTATTCCCGCGGCTTCCGCCGCTTTTAATTTCAGCAGCAGTTTCTCCCATTTGATCGGCGGGAAACGGAACGGCATATCGCGGTCGAAAGTTTCGCTGTTGGTCCAGCAGTCCAGGCCATGCTTGTCCGCCAGCGCCTTATTTATCTTCAGCACTTCCGGCAGCTCCCAGAAATGAACATGTCCGTCCTGAAATGCCACAATATCGACATTGCCGGCAATCGTTCCCATAATTTCATCCCATTCACGATAATGACGCTCAAAATCCAGATCA
>CAIJKT010000525.1 GCA_903821255.1 uncultured Lentisphaeria bacterium
ATGTGCAGACAGTCATGGGAAACTACCGATGGTCAACCGAATCAGTGGCCAGAGACAGGTTGTTCATGGAGTATTTAGGGGTGACCGACAAATAGTGTACGCTTTATCCGACTTTCAGGATCAACCCCATTAAAGACGGCGCGGCTGACTATGTTACCGGATCTCGTTTCCTGGAGGGCGGGAATTCACCCAATCTGCCGCTGTTCAGGAAAATATCCATTCCCTGGGTGGTAAATACCATGATCCGGCTGCTTTTCTTTAAGAAGCTGACTGATGCGACTTGCGGTTATCGTGCATTTAAAACGGATATTGTGAATAATAAAGCTGTAAAATGGCAGGAGGATTGGCTTTGGCATTATCAGTTTGAATATTATATATATGCCAAAGCGCTGAAGCTTAAGTACCGGTGCATCGAGGTGCCAATCAGTATGATCTATCCTGCGGCAAAAAAGAATTATTCTAAAATAAAACCATTTGTCGGCTGGTGGGAAATGCTGGAGCCATGGATAAAAGTCGGGGTCGGATTGAAATAACTTAATGCAACAGTTGCCGGGGGAGTTTTAATGGATTCTGAAATAACCAGATATCAGTGCCGGATTGTTAATATAAAACACGGCAGTAATTTTAAAGTTGTTGAACCGGTGAATCTTTATTCATGTACGTTTGGAGATGATTGCTTTGTCGGACCTTTTGTTGAAATTCAGCGTAATGTAAAAATTGGCAGCAGGACTAGAGTACAGTCGCATTCTTTCATTTGCGATAAGGTTTCAATCGGGGAAGACTGTTTTATTGCTCATGGCGTAATGTTCATCAATGACTTGTTTAAGGGAGGAATGCCGTCCAGAGAAGATAAAGACTGGCTTCCTACTGTTATCGGCAACAAAGTAAATATCGGTTCAAACTCCACGATTCTCCCGGTAAAAATTTGTGACAATGTAGTGATTGGAGCAGGAAGTGTTGTGGTAAAGAACATTATTGTTCCCGGGGTTTATGCGGGAAATCCGGCACGGCTGTTAAGAATATTATAATTTAAGCATGGAGTCAAAATGTTAAAAGTAGGCATGATCGGCCTGGGACATTGGGGACCTAATCTGTTTCGAAATTTTTACGAAAATCCTGATGTTTCTCTTGAAATAATTTGCGACAAGTCGCCGGAGAAACAGCGCAAGCTGAACAGGTATAAAGTCCCGTTCACCACTGATTATACTGAAGTGGTCGCGCCGGGAAACGGGCTGGATGCGGTGATTGTTGCCACCCCCCTGGGGTCTCATTACGAAATTGCCCTGGCGGCGCTACAGGCAGGCAAGCATCTCTTCATTGAAAAACCGATAGCGCCTTCTGCTCAACAAGTCCGTGAACTGATGGCAGTGGCAGAACAAAAAAAATTGTGCTTTATGGTAGGCCACGTGTTCCTTTACAATTCGGGCATTCGTTATGCCAAAGAGCAGATAGAGAGCGGCGAATTGGGAAAAATACTTTTTATTCACGGACAGCGCACTAATTTAGGCCCGGTCAGGAATGATGCCAATGCGCTTTGGGATTTGGCCGCGCACGATATATCAATCTTTAATTACTGGCTCAATGACCACCCTTCAGAGGTTACTGCAACTGGAAGCTGCCTGCTGGAACCCCAAATAGAAGATGTTGTCTCTGCCACCTTCAGCTACAGCAACGGAGTAAAATGCAACATTTTAGCGTCCTGGCTGCATCCGTGCAAAGTTCGTCAGATTACTGTGGTCGGAGATAAAAAAATGCTGGTATGGGACGATATG
>CAIJKT010000526.1 GCA_903821255.1 uncultured Lentisphaeria bacterium
CCAGCGCGATCGCCTTGAACATGCCGCGGGCTTTATGCCGGGTTTCCATATATTCGGTTTCCGGGTCGGAATCATAGACGATGCCGGCCCCCGCCTGTACGGAAACCTTATCACCGTCAATTTCCAGCGTGCGGATGGTGATGCAGGTGTCCATATTGCCGTTAAAGCCGAAATAACCTACGGCGCCGCCGTAAATTTCACGCGAGTCCGGTTCCAGTTCATTGATGATTTCCAGCGCACGGATTTTCGGCGCACCGCTGAGCGTGCCGGCCGGAAAGGTGGCTTTTATCAGATCGAACGCGTCTTTGCCGTCGCGCACCTGGGCTTCGATATTCGAAACCAGATGCATGACATGGGAGTAACGCTCCACGGTCATGAAGTCCCGGACCTGGACGCTGGCCGGAGTGGCGACGCGGCCGAGATCGTTTCTGCCGAGGTCAACCAGCATCAGATGCTCCGCGCGTTCCTTGACGTCCTTCAGCAGTTCGTCCGCCAGTTCGTGATCCTGCTGCTCGGTTTTGCCCCGCGGCCGGGTTCCCGCAATCGGGCGGAGTTCGGCGGTGCGGTTGTTCAGCCGCACCATGACTTCCGGCGATGATCCCACCAGAATTTGATTATCATCGAATTTCAGGAAGAACGTATACGGCGAGGGGTTGATCAGGCGCAGCGCGCGGTATAACTGGATCGGTTTTACCGTGAGTCTGGTCGAGAAGCGCTGGGAAAGCACGACTTGAATGACATCGCCGTCTTCAATATACTTTTTGGCTTTCCGCACCATATCACAATAGTCTTCCTTAGTCATGTTCGAGCTCATTGAACTTTCATCAAACGCCGCCGATTCCGCCGGAGTCAGTACCGGAGCCGGCGAACGCAGCACTTTTTCAATCTCCGCGATTCTGGCGCAGGCGGTATCGTAGGCTTCCTTCGGGTTCGGATGCTCATCCAGTCTGGCGCAGGCCACGATTTTGATGGTGTGCCGGACATTGTCGAAAATAATTACCTGGTCGGTCAGAATGAAATGCGACGTCGGCTGTTTCAACGCCTTTTTGGGGGCGGGGAGCCGCTCAAACTCATTCACCGTGTGATGTCCGATATAGCCGATGGCCCCGGCGTAGAAACGCGGCAGCCCCGGCATTTCCACCGGTTTGTACTGCGCAATGATTTTTCGCAAGGCCATCAGCGGGCCTTCCGGCGATTCCACGATTTCGTCATGGCCGTTTTTACGGAGTATTGCTTTGCCGTCCTGGACTTTGAACAGCGCAAAGGGGTTTACGCCGAGAAACGAATACCGGCCCCAGCGTTCGCCGCCCTCAACGCTTTCCAGCAGGAAAACGTGTTTGTTTTCGGCAAAGCGGTTCAATACTGATACCGGGGTGTCCATGTCGGCCAGATATTCCCGGTAGACCGGGACGATATTGCCCTGTGAACAGTAACTTTTAAATTCCTCAAAGTCCGGCTTATACATTTTCTTGTCCTCTATTATTTTATGTTCTTACGTTGTAAATCCAGGAGTCAGGAGTCAGAAGTCAGGAGTCAGAATGAAAAACATAAATTCAAAATTCAGAATTGAAGAATAATTATCCAATACTGAAATTTCATTACTGTCTGTTTTCATCTTGACCGTCTCCTGATTTCCGACTTCATTATCTCTTCTGCTATTAATATTCCGCCCCTCTTGAGCTACTTTATTCTGTCTGCTACCTGCTGTTTTCTGTCTTCCGTTCCATTCTGACTCCCGACTTCCGGCTGTATCGCCTTTTTTCTTCCGGCTGTTTCGTCTTCCGTTCCATTCTGACTCCTGACTTCTGACTCCTGACTTCCG
>CAIJKT010000527.1 GCA_903821255.1 uncultured Lentisphaeria bacterium
AAGATAATCACCTGCGGAATGCCGTTATCCGAGGCGAGTTTGACCGTATCCAGTATCTCCGGAATTAAACCGGGATGATTCTCGGGATTATTCAGGCCGGTCTCCATTCCCGGGGCTCCGATGTTGATTAATTTGAGACCGGCGCCGCGCAACGCCTTCCAGCGCTCCGGCGGCGCCATTTCCACCGCGCCGTAACCGGCTTCCCGCAGTTGACCGTAATACTCTTCAGGCTTGAATTCTTTCCGGAAAAAACACCAGTCCGGCGCGCTTAACTTGATTTTCTGCATGATATTTATCCTCAATGATGATATAGTTACCTGGACCAGTCAAACAGCATTCCCATCGTTTCCGAACGATGTTTATCGGCGGTTTCGTAGGCCTGGACACATTCATCCGGGGTGAACCGGTGGGTGATCAGGCCGTCGACATTAAAACGTCCTGACTGACAGAATTTGAAGTACAGTGAAATGATTTTCCTGCTGTTCCAGTTGTCATTCTCATGCATGTCGTGGGCGCCGGTGATCGTCAGTCCGCGCATGATCACATCGGGCGAAAGATGCTGCAAGCCGGGCGAACCGGTATCGCCCAGCAGCACCAGCCGGCCATGACTGCGCACTATTTTCAGCGCATCGGAGAATACTGCCGCATGTCCGGTGCTGTCAATAACCACGTCCGGCAGATCGCCTCCATTGATTTGCCTGATCTCATCCGCGGCGTTGCCGGCGGTGGCGCAAACCGTGCGGGGCGCGCCGCCGCGTCCGGCCATTTCCAGGCGCATGGGAACGGTGTCAATCAAGATCACCGGCTCCGCGCCGGCGGCCAGCGCCCAACGGGTTGCCATCTGCCCGACGGGACCGGCGCCGATTACCGCCACGCTGCTGCCGATGCCGTAATGAGCAGCCGGAACGCTCATGGCTGCGATCTTTGCCAGCGCGAACCAGCAGGCGGTTTCCGGCTTGACCCCGTCCGGAACAGGGAAACATTGTGAATCATCGACGATTGCCGCCGAGGCATGGCCGCCGCGGTGAACAACCTGGTCTCCGGGCTTCAGGCATGATACATTTTTGCCTGCGCTGACAATTTCACCCATGGCGGCGTAACCCGGATAGAACGGGTATTTTATCCAGTTGTCCCAGTGAGTGCCGGGATCGAACATCCGGTTCAGCACGATGAGTTCCGTGCCGGTGCTGATCAGGGAACAGATATTGCGCACTGTGACTTGATTATCCCCTTGAGCCGCAAGGCTGAACTCTTCAAGCTTCAATTCACTTTTGCCGGTAAATACAATTCTTTTTTCCATCGGTAAACTCCTGTATTGGTTTATGGCAATGATAGTAATCTTTCAACTCCGGTTTTGCAATTCCAAAGAATGGCTATATATTCCATAAAACGGCTATTATGCTGGTTTATTACTCTTGATTTAAGGATATGTGATTCTAATATATGGCTATTAAAAATATCAGAGAAGAAACGTTCAGTTCCCCCGGCAGTTTGCGGTACAGATTCATTTCCGGATGGATAAATACGCTTCGCCCCGGAACTTGCCCGTTTCACCGTCACGCCGGTTTCGAGATCGTATATCATAAAACCGGACGCGGAAAGATTTGCACCGGCGACGGCCGGACAATTGATTTTGCTCAAGGCAGTTGGATAATTCATCCGCCGGGCCAGACTCATTCCCAGACCATGCACACGGCCGGCGAAGATATCTGCATTCATGTCGGGGTGGATGGCGATCTGCCTGATGATTTTTGCTCCATGCACTATTTGGAGAAACTTGATGACCGGTGCCTTGCCGCCGATCTGGCTTTTCTGGCTGAACCAAGACCCGGCATGAATGATTTGCAGAAGGCGGTGTTTGATCATCGCGGAGCCGCCCTGCTGCTGACGCTGTTTGAACTTTCCCGGCAGCGTTACGATTCCGCGGAATCGCACAACCTGGCGGACAGATATGCCGGCAGCGCCTGCCGGATAATTTACAATGAATTCAGCACCATCCGGCAGACCCGGGAGATTGCCGCCGCAATCGGCATCAGTCAGCATTATCTGCGGCATATCTTTAAAGCCCGCTATGGAACCGGAATCAAGGAATTTCTCATCAATGTCCGGCTGGAAAGGGCAGGGGACTTGCTGATCAACTCCACGCTGCCGCTGAAAGCGATTGCCGACAGTTGCGGGTTTGCCAGCGAGCGGCATCTTTGTACAGTGTTTAAGAAACAGCGCGGCGTATCGCCAGGCGTTTTTCGCACTATCGCGCAAAAATGAAAATGCCTGCGCCGCCCGGATGCAACCGGTTATTCCGGAGACTTTGGAGACCCCTTGAGCATAACAATTACTGGTTTTGTCAAACATTCTGGACACCCCGCCCGTATATTTTGGACACCTGTTTACCTCAACGATTTTCGTAATCATGGATCTTATGGACTTGGACATTTTGGACAGCCGACTCCGACACTTTGGAGTGTCGTTGAGCACAACGATTTTCAGTTTTCATAACCACTCCGACACTTTGGAGTGTTGTTGAGCACAACGGTTTTCATTTTTCATAACTACTCCGACACTTTGGAGTGTCGTTGAACAC
>CAIJKT010000528.1 GCA_903821255.1 uncultured Lentisphaeria bacterium
CCGGGAGACCGCAGGAAGCCGAAGCCGTCCGGCAATACTTCCAGGTAACCGCTGCCGTACATCTGGCCGCTTTTTTCCGCATTGGCCTTCAGAATTTCAAAGATCAAGGTGGATTTTTCGAGAGCGCCGATGCCTTCAACACCCAGTTCCGTTCCCATCTGGGCACGCTCGAGCATGGATTTGCCCTGAAGTTCGTTAATATTCAGGCTGGAGGCAACCACACGGTCGCGCTGCTGATCGTCCTGCTGCTTCTTGCCATTATTGCCATTATTGCCGCTGCTGACATTGCCGCCGTTGCTGTGTTTTTTGCTGTCCTGCTGCTGATTCGGCAAACCGTGTCTTTCCGGCGCTGCTTTTTCGGGAGACGGCTTTTCCGGCACAACGACCTGCGGGGCTGCCGCAGCTTCAAATTCCTGAACAGGTTCTTCCTGAACTGCTGCGGGAATGACTGGTTCAATGTCGGAAACATCATCGCCGATGAGGCGCGCAATTTCTTCAGATGCTTCCACCGGGGACGGGTGATACTGCGGCTCCGCATGAACTGAGTAACTTGCGGCTTCAGGAGCTGCCGCCGCCGGCGGGACAGGTTTCGAGTCACGAGTGATATCCCGGGATTTTACCGGTGCGGATTCTTCGCGCGGTGAGCTTTTCATGTCAGAGACGTTATCTGTCTTTTTCGGGGGACGTCCGCGTTTTTTCGGACGTGATTCATCGTTTTCATTGATGATTTTATCTTTGTCTTCCATATTCTTCCCTTATTTGATGGTTAAGAATTACACATTGTTCATTTAATAATTCGACACGGCCTTCATTAATCAGTCCATAACCGGCTTTTTCCAGTTTTATGTCCGCAGATAGCTGATTATTCATTCTCAAACGGATGTCTTTTTCATCGAGGCCCCGTTCTTTCAAGCGCCGATGCTGGCTGGCGGCGGATGTCCACACGCAGATTACGGCGTCAAAACGGTCTTCCAGCCCCGCCTCATAGAGCAGCGGCACCTCAAAAAGCACAAATTCTCTATTCACGCTGGAAATCAACTGTCCGGCTTTCTGCATGATAATCGGGTGCAGAACCGAATTAAGCCAGTTCAGCTCCTTTTTATCATTGAACACAATCGCGGAAATCCTCTTTTTGTCGGCAGTTCCGTCGTCTCTGATGATATCCGCTCCCCAGCGTTCCGCTATGGCTGCATTGAATTCCAAATCCCCGGAGTTGTAAATATCGTGACATATCCTGTCCGCGCTGAGGGTAAACCATTCCATCCGGGAAAATATTTCCAGAACAGTGCTTTTTCCGCAGCCTATACTTCCGGTCAGAGCCGCTATCATCAAAAAATCTCTCCAATTATGTTCTTCTGCCGTGATGCTTCAAATTGAAAATCCTGACTGAAAGTTGCACCTGGAATAAATCATGCCGCCTGTATTGAAACAGAAAACGGAAAAATTGTTCTGATTATTTTATCTCAGCCCATACACAAAGCGGGAATAAGATAAACTGAATCTTGTCTTGTGAAATTAAATCAGGTCAAAATCTTAAATCTTGATAAGCTTCAACGACTGGATATCATAATACCATATAAGCAGCAGGAATGCAAATATAATAAATAAAAAAACCTGAAAAAAAAAGAGTTCCGGTAATGCC
>CAIJKT010000529.1 GCA_903821255.1 uncultured Lentisphaeria bacterium
CGCCTTTTTTGATTATCAATGACCGCCCGGCGGAGAGCGGTTATTCTGACTGGCTGAAATCCGATCTTAAAGGCCTGTTCGGCTGGAACCCGGCGGAGGACGGCAAGCCGGGAGTAACTATTGAATTCAAACATCAGGCATTGAATCACGGCGATGAAGCATATAAGCTGGAGTTCATGCCCGGCCGGATTATCATAACTGTCTCAAGTATAGACGGCGGTTATCGCGCCGTCGGACGGCTGCTGGCCATTTTTGACAGCAGCTTCGTCAAAATACATCAGGACGGATCGCTGGGCTGCAGGGAGTTGAAAATCACTGATTGGCCGGATATCCCGCTGCGGGGAATGAATCTGATGATGTTGTATGGAGCCGGTCTTAATACTGATGAGCACCAAGAGATTTTTCGGCGATCTATTGACACTATGGCTCGGCTTGGCTTCAACTTTGTGGTAATGGACGTAGGCAACAATTATGCCGCTACGAAATTTCCTGTGTACCGACCGACTCCTTGGAGCATTTCACAATTGCGTGAACTGATTAGTTACGCCAAGGTGCGCGGATTGAAAGTTTATCCTGGAATAAACGCCATCGGGCACATTGAGGGTGCAGCGCAGATAAATGTTATTACCGACGAAAAAGGTCGTAGTGTCGCTACGGATATCACCAAGCCTGATTTCTATCCGAAATATTTTGCAGTACTGGACGAATTGTCGGAAATCTACGACAAGCCGAAATACATTTTTATCAAGACTGATGAATGTAATGCGGCTTTAGCAAAACTTAGCGTACTAAGCGGACGTAAGCCTTCGGAAATCTACGCTGAATTTTTGAACAAAACATCCGGTTATATGACTTCGCATAATAATACTCGCCTAGTAATCTGCCATGATATGCTGCTATCTCCGGAGGATGTTTGTCCGGGAGAACCAGCTAACGGCAAGGATACTGCCGCAGCCCGGAATGGCATGAACAAAAATTTTGCGATCGACTATTGGTGTTATGACAAAGTTGACTCCACTCGCGGACTGGAAACCTTGGTCGCCGCCGGCAATGAAATATGGATAAGCCCTTGGAATTCGCACCTTGGCACCAGGCAGTTGCTTCAGACCGCGTACCAATTGAAGATCGCAACTGTCATGGGCAATACTTTTCTCGGCCCGGCGCAGAGTGATGTTTGTTTTGTGTATACTGCCGATTATGCATGGAATGCTGCGAACAAAGATTATTTTGTCAGGTATCAGGCCAGCGCGGTTTTCAACATGCATTTCCATAACCGGCCGGACCGCATCCCAGCGTCAACCCGGGAAATTGAATTTACCGGAATCGCCGCCAATGTCGGCAACTCGAAAGCCGAAGCGCACTTGTGCGCTGGCGGACTGATCTTTCCTTGCAGCAAACCGATTACGACCGGGCATGGCAACCTGACAATGCTGACCGATCCAGCGGATGTCCGAAAATCTGCTGCCGACGCTGGAACTGCGGTTTATGTTCTGGATCCGAAAAATCAGACGGTCGGCATCGAACTGGATGGCGTTGATTTACCGCGTGGTGAAAAACAGGCAATTTTATACACTCCGATGTACGGAACATCCTCCAAAACCAATCAGTACGGTCTGGAATGGGGTTTTCGCAATGGCAAAATTGAAAAATTTGCACATGGGACCCATCAAGGCGGTAATCAGACGATATTCCCTGACGGCGGGGTGATCTCTGTTTCTGGCTGGGGCGGACTCAAAAGCCTCTATTTACGCGGTGCATTCAATCTTGGAGATCCGGTGAAATTTGCGGTGCTCAAGAAAACAGTCGTCAATGCGCCGCTTAGATTGAAGACGGACATCCCGGATGACGCCAATGGAGTGGCGGTGCTGATCAGTGCTAGCTTCATCAAAAGCAATGACACCGAATCACCGGGTAAATTTATTGTACGCTATGCCGATAATTCTAGTTATACTCTCCCACTTAAAAGCAACTTCCTGCAGTATTTCAATCCTCCACCAGGTGACCATTTCCACCGTTGGGTAGCCAGGCAGGATTTTGCAATGCCCGCAACATACAACCCCATTGTGGTTTATGAATGGCGCAAAACGCCGGAGAAAAAATGTCCTGTTTCGCTCATGCTGGAGATTTCACCAGCCGGACAAAAAAACGGATTTACCGCAATCTCGGCGGTAAGCTGGTAGCAATAACTGAATTCAGATTTGTCATCCAATTTTAATTTTAAATATCAGCGCTTAAAGAGACAATGCAATAATTATAAACGGTAAAATTATGAATCAATCAACAAGAATCATCAAAACCGGGATACTGGGGGCGGGGCAGCCGAATATCGCCACCAACCACCAGCTTCCCGCCACCTTGAAATCGAAACTGGCGGAAGCGGTCGCGCTTTGCGACATGAATCCTGGAGTTTTTGAATACGCGCAGAAATACCGGCTGAAAGCGTATACTGATTACAGCGCCATGCTGGCGGATCCGGAAATTGAAATGGTTCAGATCGCCACTCCGGACTGGTGTCATTGTCGGCACGCCGAAATGGCGTTACAGGCGGGGAAACACGTTCTGCTCCAGAAGCCGCCGTGCCTGAACCGCGATGAACTGCTCAAGCTGGCCGCCGCCGCGAAGCAGTCCGCCGGTTCCCTTAAAGTATTGCTTAACTGCCGTGAAACCCGTCTTTGCCGTTCCATAAAGAAGTGCATTGACAACGGCGTCATCGGGCAACTGAGGGAAATCATTATCAACTACCGGGGGAGGAGATTCCCCGTCGACGATCCGCAAAGCAGATATCTGAAAGCGGAATGCGGCGGCGTCTGGCTGCATAATTCCATGCACTGGCTGGACGAAGCCTTTTTGTATTCCGGTTCGCTACCCGATATGGCTCAATTGTTCGCCGCTAAAAATGATTGCGGCGAACCGCGTTTCCTGGGCGAAGGCCCGAATTACTGGTCGGCAATTTTTCCCATGAAAAATAATGTTACTTTCAATTTTGAATACAACACCATGCTGCTGCGCGACGGACTGCCGGGCGGAATGCAGCGTGCGCTAATCGGAACGGAAGGCGAAATAAGACAGATCTATGGCAATGCCGGCTTGATGCTTTATCGGCGCAGCAAGGAACCTGAACCGCTTTCAATTGTTGATGCAGAATTGTCTCCGGAAGAAGATGTTATTGAATCTTTCCGGCTGGCGATCGACGCCTATGCAACGCAGATCGTTACCGGCGTTGAACAGTCGCCGCGCATAAATGACTCGCTGGCGCTGATGAACGCTCTGCTTAATGGCATCGAAAGCTGGGAAACGGAACAATGTCTCGGACTGGAGGATTTCAATGCAATCTTATAATATCGGAGTTATCGGAGTCGGGGTCTGGGGCTGTCACAGTCTGGAAC
>CAIJKT010000530.1 GCA_903821255.1 uncultured Lentisphaeria bacterium
CAGCCTGGTCTACGCCGGCGCCGACATCCTGATAATGTACCATCCGGAAGCCGCCGTGCAGACTAAGAAAATGATTTTCGAGCT
This sequence comes from uncultured Lentisphaeria bacterium, assembly GCA_903821255.1. The sequence continues at coordinate 85 of CAIJKT010000530.1, forward strand.
GATGGATGGCAGGGTTACAAAGTAACTATTAAAGGAAAAGGATTGAAAAATGGCCAAATTAACTGGTATTCAAATACAGAAACTGCTGCCCAAAACTAATTGCAAGGAATGCGGGTCAAACACATGTCTGGCATTCGCCATGAAACTGGCTGCGGGCAAAGCTGAACTTTCAGAATGCCCCTATGCTTCCGAAGAAGCCAAATCGGTGCTCGGCGCAGCCGGCGAACCCCCGGTCAAAGGCGTATATTTCGGGCCTGACAAACAGGTCAAAGTCGGGGAGGAAAACTGCCTCTACCGCCATGAAAAGACTTTTGTCAATCAGACGGTGTTCGCCGTCAATATCAGCGATGCGGACTCCGCTGAAGCCGTAGATCAGATACTGGACAGCGTCGCGAAATATGAACTGACCCGCGTCGGCGAAGTGCTCAGGGTGGAAATGCTGGCGATCACGCACAACGCTTCCGCTCCGGAGACGCTGGCTGCCGTCGCTGAAAAAGCCTGGAAGAAAACCGCCCGCCCGCTCATTCTCTACAGCAGCGATGTTAAAGCCCTCGGCGGCGCCGCCGCCGCGATTAAAGGTTCCAACAGCCTTATCGGACCGGCCACCCCGGAAAATGCCGCGGAACTGGTCGAAATCGCCAGGGCCAATAGTCATGCCCTGCTGGTGACCGCGCCGGATTTGAATGCTCTGGTTGCACTTACTTTCAAGCTGAAGGAAGGCGGCTTCAATGATCTGGTGCTCCAGTTCCAGACCAATTCACTGGCGGAACAGTTCCAGGTGAGTTCGATTGGCCGGAAAGCCGCGCTGAAAACGGCGTATAAGCCGCTGGGCTATGCCAGCATCAGTTTCATTAAATCCGGCGGCGTGATGGATTCTTCAGTGGCCGCGATCACCGAAATTACCAAATTCGGCGGCATTTGCGTGCTGCCTGAATTCGACAAGGCGCAACTGGCCGGCTTGATGGCATTGCGCCAGAATATCTATACCGACCCGCAGAAACCGATTCAGGTCGAACCGAAGCTCTATGCGATTGGCGAACCGTCCAAGGATTCTCCGGTGTTCGTCACCACCAACTTTTCGCTCACTTACTTCATTGTGTCCGGCGAGATCGAGAACAGCGGACTGAGCGCCTGGCTGGTGATCCCTGAATGCGAAGGCATGAGCGTATTGACCGCCTGGGCCGCCGGTAAATTCTCCGGCGCGACCATCGGCAAATTCTGCCGGGAAATCGGTCTGGACAATCAGGTCAGCACCCGCGAGATCGTCATCCCCGGATATGTCGCTCAGATCAGCGGCGAACTTGAAGAAAATATGCCGGGCTGGAAAGTCATCGTCGGCACTCAGGAAGCGGGCGACATCGAAAGTTTTGTCAAAGCCAGATTCGCTCAGCATTTGAAGTGAACCGGCTCCGGCGGTAATTTAATTTATGTAGTAAATTGTAATTTAACCACAGAGACACAAAGACACAAAGGAAGGCTTGGAAGATTGAACAGCCCGAAGGCAAAGAAAGATAAAAGTCAGGAAACAGTTTTTGATTTAGTTTCCTTCATGTCTTTCATTGCAAAAAAAAGGATTTCTCTGTGCCTCTGTGTCTCTGTGGTTAATTGAAAGAATGAAAAATGCCGGTAATTACATTTCAGCCATCAGGAAAGACCATTGAAGTTGACGCCGGGGCCAATTTGCTGGAAAGCGCCCGGAAGGCCGGTATCGACATTGACGCGCCGTGCGGCGGCAAAGGGACCTGCGGCAAATGCCTGGTCAGGATTGCTTCCGGGAATGTCGATTCCAGCAGTCTCGGCGTGCTGACGGCGGAAGAACTGGCTGACGGTTTCGTGCTGGCATGTAAAACTAAACTTACTGAATCGCCGGTTACGGTTGAAATTCCTGAACTGATCGCCCGCAAAGGCGGAAAGTTCACTTCCGCCGAAGAGGACGCCAGGCTGGTCCGGCAGGAACTTTTTCCCGGACACTGGCAGTACGATCCGCTTGCCGTCAAATGGATGGTGAAAGTGGCCGACCCGGAAATGGGCGACGGCCTGTCCGACCTTGACCGCCTGACCCGCGCCATCCAGCAGTTCTGGGGACCTAAAAAAATAATCTATCCGCTGCCGGTGCTGAGAACCGTCGCGGACGCGATCCGCCGGGACGGCGGCAATGTGACCGTGACGCTTGTCCGGGAATCGGAACAGTATCATGTGATCGGGATTGAAAGCGGCAACCGCACCCAGGATCATTACGGGATCGCCGTCGATATCGGCACGACCACCGTGGCGGTTCAACTGGTCTATCTGCCGGAGGCCAGAGCGGTCGGCACTTTGACGGACTAC
>CAIJKT010000531.1 GCA_903821255.1 uncultured Lentisphaeria bacterium
ATCAAAATAGAATCAGGCATTGAAAACGGTTCTAGACTTTATCGTCATGCTGGAACTTAAAATTTATAAAACGCACATATTATAGAGATATAGAGTGTTATGCGAACAATGACCACAAAGACTTGCAACCAGGAAGAAGCGCAACCCATAGTTTATCAGGACATTTACTGATCATTCTGCGCGGCTTAGGTCATGACTTGTATTTATTTTGATCTACTTAAGTTAAGCTGAATTCGGACTAAGCCTGTTAATAACGACATATAAACAGGAGGCAATAAAATACGATTGCAGGATGATTGTATCGGGAAAAAATTGTGAACACAAAAAGCCGTTGTTGGAATAAAGTCGTGCAGAAAGCATGATTGGCGGGAAAAGGCTAAAAAGTATTTTAAGAACAGCAGTCAATAACTGAAAAACAGCCAAAATAAAAGTGAGAAAAGTAACAAAATTATCTCGCTGAATTATAAGTATATATAAGGGTTTTATTAATGAAAAGATTTAATGGACTCAATTTGAATTTGGGCAACATTTCGTTGCTTTCTGAAGCAAAAACCCGGTCTATCTCATCAGAAAACCGTTCCGGCGGCAAAGGCAAAGGCGGCATGGCACTGGCAGATACCGAGGGGCCGTCGGGGGATTTGGGGCAAGGCTGGAAATGCCATGCGTGGGATGCCATTCAAGCCGGAGAAGTCTTTGAACTGGCCGACATCAACGGGCCGGGCGCGATTCAGAGCATCTGGATTACCGGCTGCATTTGTCGTGACATGATTCTGAGAATTTACTGGGATGGTCAGAATTTCCCATCTGTGGAATGTCCGTTAGGCGATTTTTTCGCGTCTCCATGGTCAGATCCTGCCAAGCCAATAACTATGAAACAATTTTACCCGTATGTAAACTCACTTCCGGTTGCAGTTAATCCTAGAAACGGGATGAACTGCTTCTGGGAAATGCCGTTCCGCAAACATTGCCGCATGACTCTGGAAAATCGTAATCCCCGAGATAAAGCAACGGTCTATTTTCAGATTAACTATACTCTTACCGACATACCGGATAATGCCGCGTATTTTCATGCACAGTTCCGGCGCGTAAACCCGCTGCCGTACAAAGATGTATATACTATCCTTGACGGTGTGAAAGGACATGGACAATATGTCGGCACAGTAATGGGCTGGGGAATCAACAACAACAATTGGTGGGGTGAAGGAGAAATCAAGTTTTTTATCGACGGCGATAAAAAATTCCCGACCATTTGCGGTACAGGCACAGAAGATTATTTTGGCGGCTCTTATGATTGGGATATCGGCGAATATACAACATATTCCACCGCGTTCCTCGGTATGCATCAGGTGCTGAAACCTGACGGGCTGTATAATTCGCAGCACCGTCACGCTATGTACCGCTGGCATATTATGGACCCGATCCGTTTTGAGCGGGATATAAAAATAACAATCCAGTCTCTTGGTCACAGAAGCGGAAAGCGTTTTCTGCCTGGTCAGGATGATATATGCTCGGTCGCCTACTGGTATCAAACGTTGCCGGCTGCACCATTTCCACAATTGCCGGATCGCGATTACCTGGAGATTATTTAATCAGCAGACCGTATGATTGTATCATAATTTTGACTGAAAACCGCCATTTGCCGGAATAAACTCATGCCGAAAGCATGACTGGCATAAAAAGTCGTTAAAACCATCAAAAATCATCCGGCGGCAACTGAAAAATAAAGTCAAAAGCTAAAATATAGAACAATAACAAAATTCTCTCCCGTAAATAAGGAATTTTAAAATGGGCAGTAACAATTTGAGCGGAACAAGTATGGCATTGAACCGGTTGGAGTTGGACGGAATATGGAAACTGAAATGCGTCCCTGCTGTAAAAGACGCGATGAAACCAAAATTCAACGGTTCCATAGAGGCGCTGGTTCCGGGAGATGTGCATCTTGACTTGAAAAGAGCCGGCATAATCCCCGATCCGATGTTTGGAGACAACGTCAAGCTCTGCTCATGGATAGGCGAGCAGGAATGGATATACGAGCGGGATTTCGAATGGAACGGCTGCCGCGGAGGCAAGGTTGAGCTTGTCTGTGACGGGCTTTGCCTCATGGCAGAGGTCAGACTCAACGGCAGGCTGATAGGCTCCCATAAAAATATGCACAGGCCATTCATCGCGGAGGTTTCCGGTTTTCTTAAGGGGAAGAACCGCATTGAGATAAGGCTGACCCCCTTCGACCCCGCCTCTGCCCTGGTGCCGGAAATCGGCTGGGGCGATAGTTTCAACCAGAATATCCCTCCCATTTACTGCCGGAAACGCGGGGCGATGAGGAAGGCGGCTTATACCTTTGGCTGGGACTGGACTCAGGCTCTTCCCGTTTGCGGGATATGGCAAAGCGTCCGGCTGGAGAGCGTGCCGGAAATCAAGCTGAGGGACTTCCAGGTAATCGCCAGGGCATCCGGCGAAATGGAGCTGGGGCTGACCTGCGAAAGGAGCCAGCAGGATATAACAATGTCCGGCGAATTCGAATTTGAAGTGTTCGAAGTCGGGAGCGGGCGTTTAGTGGCTGATAAAACCTTCAAGGACATGTTCGGGCCTGGTCTCTGCGAACACAGATTCAAGATGAATATTGAGAAGCCTGATCTCTGGTGGCCCGCTAACTACGGGGAACAGCCTCTCTACCGCATCGAAGTCTCTGTCAGATACAATGGACTGGATGGCGTGATTGACAGGACTGACTGCGTCTTCGGATTCCGTGATGTCAGGATCGTCGAGGAGAATATTGCCCCCGGGCGCGACAGCTTCACTTTTGAGATAAATGGACGGAAGGTATTTGCCTCCGGCACCAACTGGGTGCCGCCAAGCATCATCCCCGGCGAGACGAAGGATTCCAATTTTGAGCATCTAATTGCTCTCGCGATAAAGTCCGGCATGAACTATCTGCGGCTGTGGGGCGGAGGTGTCTATCCGTCAAAATCTTTCTACGACCTTTGTGACAGGTACGGCATCATGATATGGAACGACTTCATGTTCGGCAATTACGAAATGCCGGACTTCGACCCGGCATTTATCGCGGAGGTGGAGCTGGAGGTAACATGGGCGACCAAAGCCCTGCGCAACCATCCATCGATCGTAATATGGTGCGGATCCAATGAGACCGACGGTGTCTGCGGCAGACGTGCGGCAATAAGGCCCGG
>CAIJKT010000532.1 GCA_903821255.1 uncultured Lentisphaeria bacterium
TCAGGCGGAGTATTCTACCAGCAGCGGAGAGAGAAACTGAATTACCTGCGGAAGTGAAAACTTCAATTGCATCAGAGGATGAAGCGTTTGCGATGGTGATGAACGCCAGGGACATTGCGAGCAGTAGCAGTTTACGCATGATACTTTCCTTTATTTGCTTAATTCAGCTTTTAATACTTTCTTAATAGATATTCTAGTTGTACGGTGCATAAGCAGGTCTTTTAAGCGTAATTCCCCTGCCCCTTATTCTTATGTCTGTCCAGGAACAGTAGCGAAACGGAGGTTATCGGGAGTTTTTCCGGTGATATTGATAACTCGGCTGAGTTCGTCATAAGTAAGCGCGGCATCACCAATTTTGACCACTCGATTGGAAATGTCATAGGCAATTGCGGTATTGTCTATTTTTATAACCCTGCTGGACTGGTCATACTTGACTGAAATATTGCCAACCTGGATAACCCTGCTTAACTCATCGTAAGTTACAGAGGCATCGCCGACTTGTACAACCCGGTTCAAATTATCATAAATTACAATACCCGAACTCATATTCAAGCGCAATACCTTCCCTGTAGTGGAAAGAGAAACTGAATTGCCTGCGGAAATGAAAACCTCAATCGCATCAGATGATGAAGCGTGTACAATGGTGAAAGCCAGGAACATTACGAAGCATAACAATAGTTTACGCATAACATTCTCCTTTATTTGTCAATTCCGTCTTTGACGGCGGTTTGATATTCTTTAAGTGTTTTTTCTAAAATCTCAATTTTACTCTTATCTTTAGTTAATCCCAGGCTTAGTTTCAGCAGCTCAACGGCTTTTGCCATTTTATTCAATTCAAAATAGCAACTGGCCAGAGTTGCCGCTGAAAGCGACTTCTGTTCATCGCTTTTGAAATTACACTTCGAATATGCGGTTTCGGCCAGTTTCAGCGCAACTTGAAGGATCATTACATCTTTCTGCTGGCCCGGTGCCGGATTAATCATTCCCAGCACTATCGTATTCAAGACCATTGGTTCCGCGAGACTAATGGACGGAGAATCACATTCTTTGTCCAGATACTGGTATTTTTTTAGTTGAAATAAGATGCTGAATTTTGTGTTTATAAGCTCGGTTTTATCCGGATGCTCTTTGATTTGCCCGTAAACAAAATTGATTGCCGCATCATCTTTGCCAGCGAGGTGAAGCAAATAAGCTTTCATGCCGACAGCCTGTTCGCTTCCGGGGTCCAGTTTAAGCAGTTCATCGCATAGTTTTAAAGCTTCTCCATAATTTTCACTCATCATCTGCTGCATTATCTTTTTGCTGAGCTGCAGGCGCTGATTAGCTTTTTTCGCATCAAAAGTTCCGGCAAGAACAGCTTCAAGAATATTATCCAGTTCCATCGGATGTCCAATCCAGGCGACTGTTCCGTTCTTATCAATCACAAAAACGGTAGGAATTCCGCTATTTTCAGTCATATATTCCTTTGAAGTGTTGCCGTCTGTATCAAACCCGACATTATATTTCATTTCAGTATTTTGCAAAGTAAACTCTTTGGCAATCCGGCTGTCTCTGTCGATGCTGATTCCGGCGATAACTAAACCTTGTTTTTGGTATTTTTCCTGAAGTTCTGTTAAGTGTGGGATTGATTCCACGCACGGGGGGCACCATGTCGCCCAGAATTCAATTACATAAACCAGTTTGCCTTTCCCATGTAGAATATCAACCGGACCATTCTTTATCCATTGAACATTCTGTAATGCCGGCGCCGTGTCTCCAATTGTTACCGCATAGAAAGGACACGCCGTTAAAAATAATATTGCCCCGAACAGAAATTTTATATATTTAAACATTTACAAATACTCCTCGTACTAACTGAGTATTATCTATAGCTCGTAATTCTTGAATTTCCATGTTTAAAATAAAAACATAACCATTTTACCCATGTAAAACTTTTTTACACTTTTTTTAATTTTAAATGTTTACTTTTTAAATAAAGATGATATAATAGTAAAATATAGTTCAATACTAACAAATAAGAATAAATATAATAGATAATGTTTATTGAAATAGTAGAGATAAAATAAAAATTTAACCGGAGGTTTGATTATTAAATAAAA
>CAIJKT010000533.1 GCA_903821255.1 uncultured Lentisphaeria bacterium
ACGGACGACCAGCGGTCGGCGCTCAGGCTGATCGGGGGCACGGTCAGGAATCTGCTGCTGTCCGGCGGCGTGCGCTCAGGCAAGACGTCCATCCTGCCTGCTGCCGGCCTGATCTATGGGATTTGACTTCTCATGCACTATGCATTATTTCCTATAGGAAACAGTTGGCGGTCTCATTTGTATATAGCGTCACTCTGGTCTGGCATTATAATTTGCGGCCTATTACCTGCATAATAATTGATTCTTCTCTAGTCTGATTAATGCACTATGCCACTTGCGGATGTAATTATTCTGAAGAATGGCTGGATTTTTGCAAACATATTCTTTGTACCAGGATATCATGCCATCCCATTCTCTTATATTACCGGGGGCATGAAGTGCAAATCCAATTTCTTCAAGAAGAAAATTTGCTTTGGCTGAGTTCATAATTTGAGAAGTTGTAACAATATTTTCATGGGTATCTTTGCCGCCCCTGGCAATGGGCAAAACGTGATCGTATGTGGGCATCATTTCCCAGTACGCAATATGACAATCTGACATCTTCCAATTTTTATGAAACGGGAAAACCTCTCCTAGCTCTTGAGTAATAATTCTCAACACGCCGGGAAATAGTAATTTGTTTTCGGAATATCTATCAATGAAGCCGTCTCTTATAAAGATTTTTAACTTTTCTTCAACTGGCATGCTTCGTGCGTCATATTCAATATGCTGATGAGGATATTCAGATAAAATATGCTTACGGGCATCAGCTATTCTGCCTTCTGTGATCATTCCGCCGATATCTTGCAATATTCTACTGTGATCCATAATTATTTCCTGGATATTAGCGAAGTTCCATCAATGTCCGCTATCTCTCAACAGGTTCCGTTCTACCGCCACTTTTTCATTTTACTTTTTTCTTCGCTTTTTCCTTCGGGAACATATCTGCCGTGTATTTTTCGTATAGCTCAAATAAGAATTCCATGCGCTTGGCTTCGGTGGTAAATGGTTGCGGCCTGTATGCCATGTCAACGGCCTTGTCTAATTCATTGTGGGCTTTGACCAATGCTGGAGGCATTGTCAAAGGGTCGTACAAGTCGGCTAATGAGTTTTCGGGAAACGCTGCTCTTGTGTCCAATACCTTTTGCGCCGCTGTTTCTATGGCTTTGATTTGTTTTTCATTCGGATTTTCAGGCCAGGGAAAGTTATTGTAAACTATGCTTGCAGAATAACGATATCTGCTTTCTAATCTTCCACAAACCGATTTAACCCAAGCCATATGCATAATTGAAGTCAAAATTCCAAAATGAAAATGATTTGCATCAGGTAAAACATAAATCTGATTTGAAGCAATAACAGTTGGTTCCAGAAAGGCAATTGGAATGTATTTCCTGTTTTCAGAAGATAATGTTGGAAACGCCAAATAATTTGATTCAGGCTGCCTTATCTCTGCAAAAATGGCTGGCGTTTCAGCAAGTTTTTTTGTATTTGCTCTGTCACTGCTTGAACGCCATTTTTTTACCGCTTCAACTCGCTCTTTAATTTTACGGTTACTTTTTATTTCACTTGGATCCGCATCAAGCAGCCACAAGCAATATCTCTTCTCGCCATACAATAATTCTCTTCCGCCTATAAAAGGTTTAATTAGTTTTTCAGACGAATTGTTTTCTAAGACTATTTCGTTCTTTTCCGCTTCTGAAAGTGTGTAATTTCCATCATCTAATGCAAAACTGCCGTAGATAATCTCCCGTGCTTTACATATTGGACTTTTTCTATTTTCAATTAAATTATCTTTCCCTTCAATCAAATACGGATTTATATTGCTTACTTTTATTTCATGCGGTTCACCTTTAATGGCTTCGTATTCAAATATTGATTTATTTTCTGCATCAAAATTCGCAAAGCCAACTATTACACAATGCACTGCCGCATTTCCTCTGGCTTCGTTGTGCCAGCTAAACGTACGATGCGCAAAATGAATTTTAATTTTATACAAGTCAAATAGCAAAGACCATAAAACACCCACTTGCTCCCCCTGGGATATGGAATTAGTGGAAACAAACGCAACTTTAATTTTTGTGTTCTGTATGTATTGAGATGCTTTTAAATACCAAGCTGTTACATAATCTAAAACTCCAGTTCCTCGATTACCTGCAAATACTTTCTCCATATCTGCTTTTTGGACGGGATTCTGTTCTTTTTTCCCAATAAAAGGCGGATTGCCTAAAATATAATCAAACTTTATTTCCTGCTTGTTTTCCGGCTTTTGCCCTCGATGAATCTCAAAAGTTTCCGCTTGAACATTTACCGTTTTATACTCTGCCGGTGGTTCTTTAATTAAATAAATGTTTGCATGTTTAGCATAAACGTCTATTGAGTTAACCGGATTCAATAAGCTCTGCCAATCAATCTGCAAGGCATTCCCCTGAACTATATTTGCCGCCTTTTTCAGCGGCAGGCGGACGAAGTACTGCCCAAACTCATTGCTGATTTGCATATTCATCTGGTGATCCATCAACCACATTGCAACTTCAGCAATTCGCGCCGGGAATTCTTCATATTCAATTCCGTACATCATATCCACGTCAAGCCAGATAATATCGCGGATGTCCAGGAATCCCTGGCCGGTTTTATTCAGCGAACGTAGAATTTCAATTTCCAGTAAGCGCAATTCCCGGTATGTAATCACCAGAAAATTTCCGCAGCCGCAGGCAGGATCAAGGAATTTCAGCGAACTTATTTTTTTGTGAAATTCGGGAAGTTTGTTTTTGTTGCCTTTGATTGATTCAAATTCCGCCCAAAGGTCGTCGAGAAACAACGGTTTGATCAGTTTTAAGATATTCTTTTCGCTGGTATAATGCGCTCCGAGATTTCTGCGTTCCGCCGGATTCATTACGCTTTGGAACATCGAGCCGAAAATCGCCGGCGATATTTTGCTCCAGTCGAGGTAGCAGCAGTCCAATAATGACTGTCGCATTTTTGTATCGAAGCTTGCAGTCGGCAGGGATTCTTCAAACAGCTTTCCGTTAACATAAGGAAAGTCGGCAAGCTGCTCGTCAAGATTTTTAAAGCGCTTTTCGCCTGGAGTATTTAAGACTTGAAATAACTCCTGAAGTTTTGCCGCAAGGTCGCTGCCGTCCTCGCCGGTGCGTTGCTCAATATAGTCCTGGAATTGCTGCTTGTTGAAAATGGTTGTATCCTCGGCGAACAGGCAGAATAAAAGACGAACAAGATAGACTTCCAGCGGATGCCCTTCATAACCGATTTCTTTTAAACGGTCATGGAGTTTCCCCATAAGCTCTGCCGCTTTAATGTTTACAGGGTCCTGCTCTTTGTAAGCTTTTTTCTGATAACCTGAGATATAGCCGAAATGGTGAACATGCTTTACTAGTTCGTTCAGTTTAAACTTAACCGTCTTTTCTTCTTCCTGATCGTAAAGTATAAAAGTTTCAAAGTCGGAAACAAGAATGTACTTCGGCAATTCGTGCTGTTTAAGTCCGGGTAAATAGTCTTTTGCCTGCCGGTAGGCCTTGTCGAGGTCTTTTCCCCGGCTTTTCATTTCAATTAAAATCGTTCCCTTCCATAGCAAGTCAATGTATCCGTCGGCATCATCAAGTTTCTTTACTCTATGTTCAAAGGTCGCGACTTTTCTATTGCTGATTCCAAAAACGTTGAAAAACGCAACCAGAAATTGTTTTGCGTCTGCATCTTCATTACAAGTCCCGGCCCACTCTTTGGAAAAGAGTACGGCCCGGTCTTTTATTTCGTTCCAGCTTAATGCCATATTAACTATAACTCAAAGGTTTTTTGATTTTCATGAAATTGATTCCTCTCACATAACAACACCCCCTAATGTAAGCTGTAAAAACAAGGAATCAACCATTTTTATATCCCGGCGGGATAAAAGGTTTGCAGAAAAACCAATCAAAGGCCTCTGCGATCCCGCCGGTATCGTACAATCTACGGGCTATTGTGCTATAAACGTTTGATGCCGTCGGCATCAGATTTCAGCTCTTTGCATATTTTTACAAGAAAGACTGTGATTTTAAAAATGCATTTAATCGCGTTATTTGAACTTATCGCAGCCGTTTCAGTTGACAAAATTACTATATATAAAAGGACAGAAGTCAGGAGACAGGA
>CAIJKT010000534.1 GCA_903821255.1 uncultured Lentisphaeria bacterium
CAAAAAAGCATGAATGAATGACAGATTGGCGGAAAAATACCGTTATGGCACGATAGAAAGTAAGAAAAAGAAGTTAAACAGCCGTCGGAATGCCGATAGGTCTTTCAAAATGGAAAATCTCAGGCCGACAGGCTGCTAGGATTTTGATACCTGTTTTTCATTATTTTCATGCTTTATTTCATTTTTTGCATATTGACCTGTTGACATTTGCATGCGCATCATGTATCCTTTAACCATAAAGTAAAACAATTCGGACTAACTGATATGGCAAACATCTCATTAATTGCAGACAAGGCCGGCGTGTCAATGGCCACCGTATCCAGGACTCTGCGCAATCCCCGTTCGCTGAAGACGCCGAATCAGCGGCGGGTCATTGAAGTGGCCAAAAATCTCGGATACGATTTTGAGTTCAGGGAGACTGATTCCGCAAAACTGACCAGGCAGATTGTCTTTCTGTCTTTCTCCAATACACTATCGCCGGATACGCTGCACAGTTACGACACCTATATGCCGATTGTCAAAGGAATCAGCGGTGTGATCGACAGGCTTGGTTATAACCTGCTGGTGGCGAATGTGGATATCGACAATACCCCGCCGCCGTGCCTGCTGCGGGGGAATATTGACGGAATTATCTTCCATGGACGAGTGCCGGAAGATTTTTATAATAATTACATCCGGAAATTCCCGCATGTGGGCATTCAGCATTACAATCCACGCTACGAATGCAACTGGGTTAAGAACGATAATGAAAACATCGCTTTTCAGGCGGTCAGGCATTTATATGAACTGGGTCACCGCCGCATCGGATTCGTGACTGATTATATCGAGGGATTACAGCATATCGAAAGATATCAGGGATACAGGAAAGCGCTGGAACTTTTCGGCATTCAACCGGATATATCCTGGAGCGCCCTGTGGCAGCGGCAGCGCAAGAACGGTATCCTTCCCATGGAAAATACGATTCCGGATTATACGCAGCGTATCACGGAGTTGATGAACTATGCCACGCCGCCGACCGCTTTGATCTGTTGTGATACGGTCAAGAGCCAGGCCACCATGAATGCACTGCATTATCTTGGTCTGAGCGTGCCCGCGGATGTCAGCATTATCACGACCTGCAATGATTTTGCCATTCAACAGGATGATTTTATCTGGACGGCTGTTAATGACCGGTTCCATGACGTCTGTGCCCAGGCCACCAGGCTGCTGCTGGATATTATCGATGGGAAAATGGTTGACAACGTGACCATTCTGGTCAGGCCGAAGTTGCATGAAGGCGCAACGACAGCTCCGCCTGGCGAACGCTTAATTGAGGATGCCGGCAGAACCGGCAGGAAAAAGACTAAATAGCTATATCATGTATTTTGAAAACATAAATTTAAAAAGGTGGGAAAATGAAAAAGATGGAGAAAATGAACGGTCGGCATGAAAGGAATTTCACGCTTATAGAACTTCTGGTGGTGATCGCCATCATCGCGATTTGAGCCTCAATGCTGCTGCCGGCGCTGAGCAAGGCACGGTCATCCGCACGAAATATTAGCTGTGTTTCCAATCTCAGGCAGTGGAGTACAACATTCAGCCTTTACCTTTCCGACAGCGGTGATTTCTACCCGCCGTACTCGATGGGTATCGGCGGCAACTACACCTGGACTTATAACATGAGAAAATATCTGACTAATTATAGAATTTGTTATTGCCCGGATGAAGGGCTCATGCATGACTGGTACAGTCGCGCCGATTCTGCCATTACATTGGCTAATGCTCCGGCAGAGCGGGATAAGCCTACTTCCATTCCAGCTAAATTTATTGCTTACGGTTACAACTTCCTCAATGTTGGCGGTAATGGCTGGAAAACAGG
>CAIJKT010000535.1 GCA_903821255.1 uncultured Lentisphaeria bacterium
CAAATTCAAGCTCAGCCTGCTGGTGCCGTTCCCGGATCTTTCCTCCGCGATTGAAACCGTGCCGAAGATCATCAAATCCCGCTCCATTCCCACGGCGGTAGAATTCATGCAGCGCGAAGTGATTCTGGCGGCTGAAGAGTTTCTCGGCCGCAAGTTCCCGGACAACTCCTCCGACGCGTATCTGCTGCTGACCTTTGACGGCGCCAGCAAGGAGGAGATCGACCTCGCCTATCACGATGCTGCTCAAACCTGCCTGAATGCCGGGGCGCTGGACGTGTTCATTTCCAACACTCAGGAACGCAATGAGTCGATCTGGGCGGCGCGCGGCGCGTTCCTCGAGGCGATCAAAGCCTCCACTACCGGCATGGATGAATGCGATGTCGTGGTTCCCCGCCGCTGCGTGGCGGAATTTATCAAATTTGCCTCCTCGCTTCAGGAGAAATACCATATCCGGATCCGCAGTTTCGGCCATGCCGGCGACGGCAACCTGCATATCTACGCACTGCGCGACCAGCTCGGGGATGAGGATTGGAAACGCACCCTCAGCCAGGTCTTCAATGAAATGTACGGACGCGCTCACGAACTCGGCGGCCAGGTCTCCGGCGAGCACGGCATCGGCTTCGCGAAAAAGGGCTTCCTGGCCGATTCGCTGGGCGGAGACATTATCGGGCTGGCCCGCGGCATCAAGGCGGCGTTCGACCCGAAAAACATCCTCAACCCGGGCAAAATCTGTTCAGCCTGACTTCCGTGATCTGCAAGGCTTGAATTCTATCCGCTACCGCAGTATAGTCTTCTTATGCAACGATTTTAACCGGAGGAAACCATGAAAAGAATATCCTGCCTGTTGACTGCCGCCGTATGCTCGCTGGTCTTCTGCGGCTGCGCCACCTCTTCAAAGTTTATTTACCCGTCAAACATCAATAACCTCGCCCAGGTCGCCGAGTCCCCGGTCTATGACAAAAAAGTCGCCGTGGTGCCGTTCAATGACCATCGCGGCGACAAAGATGATATATCAACGATATTACTCTACATGATCCCGTTATGGCCATACGGCTATTGCGAATACCAGCGCCCCGAAGCCGCTGCCGGCTTTATGACTGTCGGCTATTTTGACTTCAATGCGGACGAAGACCTGGCCAAGGCCGCCGCGCTCAGCATCCGCCGCTCCAACCTTTTCGAGGATGCGTACTTCACTTTCGGCGGCGACAAAGAACATGCTGATTTCGTCTTCCGCGGCGATGTCTATTCCACCACCTACAAAGCCACGGTATACAGCTATGGATTATCCATCGCCGGACCGTATCTGTGGCTGGCGGGGCTCCCTGCCGGGACTTCCACGAACCAGCTTAAAGTTAAGTTTTCGCTTACCCGCAAAAACAGCCGCGACATCATCTGGCAATACTCCTATGAAGGCGAGAACTACATTACTCAGGGCATGTACTACCGCGTCGGCGAGGACGTAAAAATGTTTGTGCCGCTGCTGGAAAAAGCCTTGAACGCGGCGCTCATCGACCTGTACAAACAGACTCAGATCAATCCGGCGCTGCTGAAATAAGCGCGCAGAACAGGAAAGCTGACTCACGGGCCTTATGGATATGTCCGCAAGGTCAGATATTTTGGACATTCTGGACAGTCCTGTGCAGGTCATGGATATGTCCACAGAGTCACACATTTTGGACATTCCGGACACCGCCTGAGTGCAAAACCATCGCAGTTTGTCCAACAACCCGGAGAGTTTAGAGGGTTGTTCAGCACAACAGAGTTCAAAGTTTAACAACATTCTGGATACCTCCGCCCATATTTTGGACACCACCCCTCCATAACATTTCGGAGAATCTGGAGAGTCCTTGAGCATAATGCTTTTCATTTTTAATAAACATTCCGGAATCATTAGAGAGTCCTTGAGCATAAACCGTTTCGTTCTGCTCCGGCAGGGCAACCCGGACAACTGTCCGCATTTCCGAGACATTAGACAGGCCCTGAGCACAACGGTTTTCAGAATCTAAAAACATTCCGGAGGGTTTGTTAGGCATATGTAAGCGTCCAGCCAGCCACATCTGTTGTTTTGTTTTC
>CAIJKT010000536.1 GCA_903821255.1 uncultured Lentisphaeria bacterium
TCTCCATGTGTATCTTAATAAGATAACACTTTGCAAGATATTTGCAAGCAAAATTGCAGCGCGAAATGTTTTTTTTTAACTTTTTTCTAATTGAGGAGAGGACAGCGCGAACTATTTTGTGATTCTTCGGTGCTGTTGAATTCGTCTGAGAACATTACTGGCTGCGGTCTTCGGTTATTTTCATCAGCGCCGCTTCAACGGTTGTCCGCCAATATTCCAGTTCAGTTTCAGTCAGGTTGGGGGGGATTTTGATCGGTTCAGATAAAATCATGGTCAGTTTGGCGAAAGGCTTCGGTATCTGGAAGTTATCCCAACTCTTGATCTGCCAGTAACTGGAGGCGTTGATGCTGATCGGAATGACCGGTGTGCCGGTGACGCTGGCCAGGTGAATCGGACCGCGGCTCATCCGGTATTTGGGGCCGCGCGGGCCGTCGGGCGTAAAGCTTACGTGAAAGCCGTCATTGATCGCTTTGATGGCTTCGCGCTGCACCACCGCGCCTTTTTTATTGGAGGAACCCCGCAGGCTTTTCAGGCCGAAATGTGAAATCAGGTCTGTAATATACTGCCCGTCCCGCGAAGGGCTGACCACCGCGACGGTGCGCTTTCTGGTAGCCGGGGGAAACATGGCGGGAAAGAACATCAGGCGGTTATGCCAGGTTACGGTCACATGACCGCGGGCGTTCTCAATGAGGTTTAACGGGTCAATCACCTTGGTGCGCATGATAAAGGTCTTGAGAAACTTAATCAGGAGGGCGGGGGGAATGAACAGCCAGTCGGGCAGTTTCTGGATTTGGCGGAACTTTTTTTTCAGTTTACTCATGATGATTAAATTTTCTTTTTGTTATTGTAATATTTACATATTTTGCGGAGCAGGCAGACTTCGCATGACGGATTTCCTGCCCGGCAGGTCTCCCGCCCATGCATAATCAGCAAGTGCGAAAGACTGGTCCAGTACTCCGGCGCAATGGCGGCATTCACTTCCGCTTCAATCTTCTCCGGATCGTCTGAAACAGTTGCTCCCAGCCGGTTGAGCACTCTTTTGACATGGGTGTCCACGGGAAAACCAGGTATTCCGAAAGCATCGCCCAGCACCACATTGGCGGTTTTTCTGCCTACGCCCGGCAGACTGGTCAGCGCCGCCATATCAGCGGGAACTGCCCCGTTGTAACTCCCGATTATTATGCGGCTTGCCGCCATGATGTTTTTCGCTTTGCCGCGGAAAAGCCCGGCCGTTCTGATGGCATTTTCAACATCCGCAGACTCCGCACCGGCAAACGCGGCGGCGTCAGGGAACTTATTGAACAGCGCTGCCGTCACCTGATTGACCCGCTCGTCGGTGCATTGCGCGGAAAGAATCGTGGCGACCAGCAGTTCGAAAGGATTCCTGTAATTGAGCCTGCAACGCAGTCTGCCGTATTTCTGATAAAGCAGACGGTTTATTTCAGTCAATAATTCTTTTCGTCTGGCGGCGGATATTTTTCCGGTCATTTCAGCTCTGAATACATTTCTTTCAACCTGGCGATGCTTGCCGAGCAGGCGGCGGCATCTTCGGCCTTGGCTGCAAATTCAAGCGCTTTGCCGACTTCGGATAATGCATTGGCGCCGACATTTGCTCCTGAACCCTTCAACGTATGTCCGACCCTGGACAGGTCGGTCCAGCTTGCTGAACTTAGAAAGGCGTCTGCTTCGGTGATATGTTCGGCCACTGATTCGATAAAACTCACAACCAGTTCTTCCGCCGATTCTCCTTCAATCTCAAAGCTTTCTTTCAAATAAGCAAGGATATCAAGTACCACCGGATTATTTTTTAATTTCTCATTCATCGCGTATGACTCCTGCTTCCATTATTATTTAAAATGATAATTCCATTCATTATATCACTATTATGAATACTTTACAAAGTTTCTTAGAATCTGCAATCCGGCATTCTGACTTTTTTCCGGATGGAATTGCGTCGCGAAAATATTTTTCCCGCCAATAATCGCCGCAAAACGGTTGATATACTCGCAACTGCCGATGACGGCATCCGCTGATTCCGGACAGGCGTAATATGAATGCACGAAGTAAAA
>CAIJKT010000537.1 GCA_903821255.1 uncultured Lentisphaeria bacterium
GATCTTCTTCAGAAAGACGGTAATATTTGTCGCTTACCGGATCAAAAACGATCCAGGTGGCGCTGCCGTCAGTCTCAGGCTCCCCGCGGAAAAGATCAAGATCGGTGCGCAGCGTTCCGGTAAAAAATTTCTTTTCCGGAGCAGGGGTGTCAGCTATATTGTCCATGCGCTTTCAGGTCCTTGCGGTTTAAACCTTTCTCCACCACAGCACGAGATTCCGGAACAGATAATAGCCGAGCGGTACGCGCGGTCCGGCAATTCTGGCTACTCCGCGCATCCCGCAAAGCAGATCCTGCTTCTGATAATCCAATGTCATCCGGATCATATAGCAATAGATTTTTTTCTCGGTAAGCACCGGTTTCGGGCTGATTGATTCAATTTTTCCGGTTATCGGCATTTCCGGCATGGTATGCAGATACAGGGTGATCTTGCAATCCTCGCCCAGCGCGGATGCACTCTGTTCGTTCAGCGAAATCAGGGCAACCAGGCTTTCCGTGGATAATATTTCAAACAGTTTCTCGCCTGCCCGCACGGCCTTGCCTTCAAGTTTATCCTTATCAGCGATGTCCAGGATTCCTGCCTGTTTTGCCCGGAGAACACTTTTCTGGATAAACCATTTATTGCGTTTAATGCTGATTTCCGCTTTTTCTTTCTGTAATTCAAGCATCCGCACTTCGCCGCGCTTGGAAATGTCCTTGAACGACTGCTGCTCAATCAGGTCCAGTTGCGCCGAGATTTTGTTGCGGGCGTTTTCAGCGCCGGCCAGATCAAAAGCGCGCTCTTCAGTGTTATAAGTCAGAATTACGTTTCCCGGCACCACGGGGTTGCCGCTTTTATTGTTGTAGCACGTTTCAATTACTCCGTCAAACGGGGCATAATAAAAATTCTCTTTCCCCGGGATAATCTCGAAGTCCGCCGCCACATTCTGCCTGATCGGCATCACAAACAGGGAAATAAAAAACAGTAAACACAGGATCAGTAATATCCGCGAAGGCTTTAACCATTTTTTGCGGTCAATCACGCGGTGAATAATTTTCTGTTTGTCATGAAACGTGAAAAACAGCGCTTCCGCATAGTGCTGGCACAAGAGCGGCAGCAGACTGCCGGCGCTGGCCAGATTGGACTGGTCTGAAAATTCCACCGCCCAGATCAGCAATTCAGGAGAGGCGGCTCCGGCATGAGAGACAGGCCGGATTGGAATCAGCAGCATTTGAGGGAAACAGGCTTTGAAATATTCAAAAGCCTCAAAAGCGCTCTGTCTGGCGTTTTTTTCTTTAAGCAGCTCTTCCGTAAGCACCGCCACCTTGTCCAGTCCGTCAAGCGGCTGAATCAAATTCGCGAGATTGATGCAGTATTCAGAATTGGAATTTACTTCCGGCTGCCCGGAAACCGCAATTATTTTAGGCTTGACGCCGCGCATGTCTATCAGCGCGGAACGTTCATACGGGGCCACCATCCGGCTGTTATTGACAATATGATTGGCCAGTTGCTGCAGGGTATGCTTCTCGAAAGCTTCATGGCCCAGTTTTAAAACTATGGAAACGGCGTTCAGCTTGCCTTTAAGCAATAATAATTCTTTATGTTCTTTACCGGATTGAGTTTCAGCCATTATTTTTTCCCGCTGTTTTTGTCATACTGTTTCATCAGTTTGCCGGACATCCCCGCCGCAAGTTTGCGGGTGCGGTTGTCAATAAGGACTTTTATTTCAAACGTCCGGCTGCCGGGATCGATCTCGCCGGAGATCACATTGATTGTTCCTTCGTGTTCGGTTCTGGTTTCATCAATCCAGACGCGCATGTTTTTGCCAATGGCCACTTTATTGATTTCGGAAGACGGCAGATGCATTACCGCCAGCAATTGATAATCATCAATGATATTGATGACCTGCTGGCTGGCGCGGACAAATTCATGCTCCTGCACCATTTTTTTTATCAAACGTCCGGCAAACGGCGCAACCAGGCGGCAGGCCTTCAAATCGATTTCCGCCATTTTCATATTGGCGACGGAAAAATTCAATTTTGAAACAGCGATATCTCTTTCCAGTTCGCTTTTTTCCAAATCCTGCATTCCCTGAATGCCCTTCTGATACATTTCCTCGTTGCGTTTGAGATTTTTCAATGCAAATTGCATTGAAGCCTCTGCCTCGAGCTGGGCGGATTTCGCCTTTTCGTATTTCTGCAGATAAATTTTATCATCAAGCAGCGCGATGATTTCCCCTTCCTTGAAGCAATCCCCTTCTTTAAAATTATACTGCTTGACCGCCGTGTCCACCTCAGCGGAAATCACTGCCTGGCGGAAAGGAAAGATTACGACCTTCGTCGGATATTCATCCGCATTCGCCTGTATTTCTTCGCCGGCGGCAAACACGTTTGACGGCGCAATCACCAGCAGACACAATCCCAGCAGACAAGCCGCGGAAGAAAGTCCGGCAGAATTGCGCCCGCTCTGTAATAACCGGAATAAATGATTCATTTCCAATACCTTTCTGTTCATGCAAAATCAAAGTAATATAACCATTATTCGCGCAAAATGCTTTAATTATTTGAAAATTATTGTTCTTTTTTTATCCGCCGTTTTGACACTTGAAAATCAAATACTCCGAATGAGTGTTTTTTTATAAAAAAGTCGTTTGCAAATTGATTTTTTAATGTTATGTTCTAGTTGTTTTATATTAACCGTAAAGAAGTCTTATTCTTAATTAAGAATATAATTTAACCCAAAAATAGAATGTTTCAGGAGACAAAAATGGACAATATCAAAGAAGAAATCTTTGCCGACGGAATTGGGCAGATTCACTTTGCCGGCGGTATGGTAAGATTTGATTTCGTTACCCTGCAGCCTGATCCTGACGGCAAAGGCGAACC
>CAIJKT010000538.1 GCA_903821255.1 uncultured Lentisphaeria bacterium
CCCACGAAGGAGCGCCGCTAGTTGTAGCAATAAGAACTTGTCCTGTAATACCAGCTGCTGTAATACCCGCTGCAGATGTACCATTTCCATACACAACCCCGTTTGTAGTGAGTGTTGTAGTTCCAGTACCACCAGCTGCAACAGGTAAAGTACCAGCAGCTAAAGCAGAAGAAGATGTGGAATAGAGAGCATTATTAGCGCCAGTAAACCGAGAGGTTCTGCCGCAGAAATTTGACAGCGTCCAGAATTTTATGATGGCAGGAGAACTCCGTCTCAATGAGTTCCATTGCCGCCGTAAGATCGTTCTCCGCCTCTTGACAAATTTAAATTATGTGACTAGATTATACTCTAGTTCATTAATAAGCATTCAAAAAAGGAAAATGCAAATGGGGTACAAAGTAAAAATTCAGAAAATCGAGCGGGCAACAAATAAGACATATTACGTAAACTTTCCGGGCGCGTTCGCAGATGCAATTGATCTGGAGAAAGGCGAAGAGATGGAGTGGTTCATCGAAGACAGGAATTGTTTTGTCCTCAAACGAGTGAAGGAGGTTTGCTCCTTCAGGAAGAAGCAAACTAAAAAATAAATGTCATTTCATGTCAATAGGCATGAAATGTGTCAACTGGACTTTTGAAACATGCCAAAAAATGAAAATATTTTTTCAAGCTGCTGGGATTATTTAAGAAACCCAGAACGCGAAAACTGCGAACAGGATAAAAGTAAGTCCATGAAAATTGTTTTTTTGCATCTGCACAGCCGCAGTAATAATATCTACTTGCCTCAAAGACCAGTTAGCTTATAATTATCTTATGTACCGTTTTTAAGGGAGAAACCAGAAGAAGACGTAACAAGACAGGAGAAGCTGGGAATCGTTTTTTTGAGGAGAAAAAGTGGTGCGCCCAGGAGGACTCGAACCTCCGACCCAATGATTAAGAGTCATTTGCTCTACCAACTGAGCTATGGGCGCACATAACAAGTAATTGTTACAGGGTTAGAAATATGCTTGAAAAAAGCGGAAATTCAAATCATAATCCGTAAAAAATTGAAAAAATGCAGCACTTACGGGGTATTTTCTCCGGAAAGGTATCTCGTCACCTTTTCGTAGAGAATATCTTTCTTCACCGGCTTGGTAATAAAATCATCCATTCCGGCGCTCATACACGCTTCGCGGTCTTCCTTCATGGCATTGGCGGTCATAGCGACAATCGGCACATGATGTCCTGTACCCTGTTCAATTTTTCTGATTTCGGCAGTGGCCGCCAGGCCGCCCATGACCGGCATCTGCAGGTCCATAAAGATCATGTCGTACTGCTTGCTGCGATATGCCTCAATTGCTTCAGCGCCGTTTTCAGCCTGCTCCACCACCAGATCTGACTTTTCAAAAAGTTTCATTACCAGCATACGATTGACGCTGTTGTCTTCAACCAGCAATATTCTCAAGCCGGGTTTGAGCCCCAGCAGAGAAACAGAACCAGATTTACTGATCAAAGTCTCAGTCTTCTTGACTCTATATGAGAACGGCAATGTGAAGTAGAACTCGCTGCCGACGCCGGGATCGCTTTTGAGGTTGATGCGGCCGTTCAGCAGATTGATGATTTTACTGGAAATACAAAGCCCGAGACCGGTACCGCCGTATTTTCTGGAGACGGAACTGTCGGCCTGAACGAATGCGTCAAAAATGACGCGCTGTTTTTCATCAGGAATTCCAATGCCGGTATCTTTAACCGAGAAATCAATCCATACTTTATTGCTGCTTTCCTCCAGTTTTTTCATTTTTACTTTCAGCAGCACCGACCCTACCGGCGTGAATTTAATGGCATTGGAGACAAGGTTGACAATAACCTGCATAAGTTTATTATAGTCGCCGATAAGGCATTTCGGAATAAGCGGATCAATATACCATGAGAACTGTATACCGGCCTCCTGCGCCCGCAGCAGCAGTGATTTGAGTGACGCGACACTTATATCATTAATGTCGAATTCATTCTGCTCCAGTTCCAGCCGGCCGGCTTCAATCTTGGACAAATCCAGAATTTCGTTAATAATTGTCAGCAGCGAGTAGGATGATTTGAGAACGATGCCGGCCAGTTCCTTGCGCTCAGTCTCGGAATCTGTTTCATTCAGCAGTTCCGTCATACCGATAATACCGTTGAGCGGCGTGCGCAGTTCATGGCTCATATTGGCCAGGAAAATGCTTTTGGCGTCATTGGCGGCCTCGGCCTGCTCTTTCGCGTTCTTAAGTTCCTTTTCAATCGCGTTCTTGGCGCGGATCTGATTTTCCAGTTCGGCGTTTTTAGTCTCCACAAGCTCTTTACGCAGTTTTTCATCATTAAGCTTATTTTCCAGAATCTTATTGCGCATGAAATTATATGCGATAAATACGATCCCGACCAGAATCACAATCAGCAGAACGAACAAAATCAGCAGCAGTTGCATATACTGATCAGAAGACAGCACTGACCGCTTCGGCAGGAGCGAAACCAGCCGGAATGGCGTGTAATCCACCGGCAGCTTAATGCCGACATAATTGCCCTGGCGGAAATCCTCGCCTTCAACCGGCACCAGCACCCCTTTCTTGTCGATATTCAACGGAATCACCTGGGTAGTTGGCAGTTTGCTCAGGACATCATTGTCAAGATCATTCTTGAATCCGGCGCCGACTTTATAGAGCAGAGTGTTACGGTACATCATGCAGTACAAATAATTCGACTTGTCCTGCAATGAAGTTTTGAACAGATTATCCAGAAACGTTTCCCAGGAGGGGAACGCCACCAGCATTCCGGCGAAATGGTCGGCAATATAACAAGGGGCTTTGATTACAATCTCCGGCAGCTCCCCCTGACTTCCGGCAATCAGTTCGATAGACTTCGATTTCCTGGCCAGCAATAACGGCCAGCTCGAAGCAGGCGGGGATTCCGGCAGGCCGCCGGTATCCGCCACGACATTGGCGTTCTTGTCCAGCAGCACCAGCCGGAAATAGATATTTTTAGTTTCAATCTTTTCAGAATCAAGAAAACCGCGGAAAAAACTGTTCAGCGATTCGATATCCTTCTCAATTGGTCCCAGCGGCGCCCGGCTTGAAACATCGCGGAAATAGTTTTCAATCTGTTTATTTCCGGCAAGACTTTCGATTGAATTTTTACGTTCAAAAAAGAAGTAGCTGATAAGCATTGCCTTCTTCTGATTCTCATCGCGGAATTTTTCCAGAGACTTCTCGCGCATCTCAAAATCGTACAGGTAAATAAAGCCGAAGAACAGAATAAAAAAGAACACCAGTGCCGTCAATGTGACGATTGACACCGTTCTGCCTGCGATTTTAGAAAAAAC
>CAIJKT010000539.1 GCA_903821255.1 uncultured Lentisphaeria bacterium
ACATCATTTTTAAGCGTAACTATCTGGATCTGGTTTTTCCTGTAACAGTTCCGGAAATAGATCAAGGGGAAATAACGCTGAAAACTGCGGCTACTCCGGGCGAATATGAACCATGTTCTTTTGCTGTTCGCTGCTTACAGGATATCTGCGGCCTTACTCTAAGACTATCAAAGGAATTTAAAGATAATTCAGGAAAAAATGCAAACATCAGCGCTCTCTTGTCGGTGGTTGAATCCACTGTCAAGAGAACTTCCAATTATACTGGCGAATCAGAATTCATGGTCGGGCCACAATATCTGGAACCGGTAACTCAGGAGAACCTGAAAAAGGGAGAGACCAGACAATTCTGGATTACATTTCATGTCGCGGATGACGTGGCGTCAGGAGTTTACCGCGCCGAGCTGGAACTTGCCTCCAATGGACATATCGAAAAAATTCCTGTCGAATTTCAAGTTTATCCATTTAAGTTGAGAGCCATTGAAAACCTTGACATCGGTTTTTGGCTGGATATGCAATCATATAATAATCCCAACGGAAAAGATGGAATTGATCGTGATATTAAGGACATGGCGGAACACGGAATAAATTCCGTTGTTGTTCAATCTTCTCTGATTATTAACGGCAAAACGCTTGACGCGCTGAAGATTGATTTTGAAAAATCACTTCTTACTGCAGTAGCTGAATCATTTAAAAAATATAAAATGAATGGCTATTTGCATCTGATGACTCAGCAAATTTGGGAATATGTCATGACCTTTCCGGAAGGAGAGCGCCGGCAGGCTTATACTAAACTTATTACCCTGCTGGAAGATTATGCGAAAAAGAACAATTGGCCCAAACGAGCTTATCAAAGCTATGACGAAGTTCTTTCCAGCCCGGGCAATCTGCCGGAATTCATTAGGGAGGTAAAACTCCAAAGGGAATTGGGGCTTACCACCAGCGATGATCATATCTGGTACAAAACCTGCCGTCCTTTTCAAAAAGAGGTCGATGAAATAGCTTCTTCCATTGATATATTTATCAACCGCTACAACAACAGACGACTGTTTTATGTGAACTCCTGGGAGGAGATGCTTGCCCAGGCGGTAAAAAGAGGTACAAAACTCTATACATATAATACTACTAATTGCATGACGTTTGCACAACTTGCGGCAATGCGCTGTCTTGGTGGCTGGTTTTTCCGTACTGTCGGCAAAGGATGCTCCGGGCAATTATTCTGGACTTACAAGTTGATTCAGGGTAATCCTTATAATGACTTGGATGGCGAGATAGGAGACTTCCTATGCCAGTATCCTCCATATGGCAAGCGTAAAGGCGGTCCTGCCATTGACTGGGAAGCACATCGCGAAGGTATTGATGATTTACGCTATGTAATTACGCTGGAACATTTGATTTCCCAGGCCCGTAAAGAAAATCGTATTAGCGAGGCTGATGCGGCACAAAAAGTTCTCGACTCAATCGCCGGCAGTTTCGATTGGAACAAATTCCGGGAAAAATCAATTTACTGGGATTCGAAATGGACAGAAGCATGGGAACATAACGGCAAGCGTTATGCCGCCGGGCAATATAATATTCCAAATGGCTGGACGCTTGAAGATTACGATCTTGCCCGCCATCGGATCGCTGATGAAATTATCAAGTTGCAATCAAAAAAATAACAAAAAGATAAGAAATGGTGATTTTAAGATGGTCCACGTCGTCAATTTATGTTGAATATTATCAACGTGACAGCTGGTATAATTGTAAACTCTAAAGATTTCATCGAATTTTTTTTCACAAAGGCT
>CAIJKT010000540.1 GCA_903821255.1 uncultured Lentisphaeria bacterium
AATTCTGTGATTATGATATTAGCAATGGCAATTGAGGCTATTCGCGCTAGATATGAAATACGATTTAATGATTTCAAAAAAAGTAAATCAAAATACACGCATTTAGAAGATCTTGAGGATCTTACAACAACATATGGGGAGATTTTTTGAGCCTTAAATAACGACGAGTTATATAAAGATTGATCCGAACTGCAATCCAATGGCTCGGACTTAGCCCACTGGGATATCCGCCAGCAGCGCCTAAAATTTCTTGATCGCCCCATGTATCAATTTCAACAATAGAAGAATATTCAGGATCAAGTAGAACTCCTTGAGCTGCTTTTTCGTATCCGCCATCTTCTCGACGATATCTGTAGTATTTGAATTTATTATTGCTTATAAAATCAATTCTTGGAATCCATGTACCGCCGCCGCCTGTTTTATATCTTATAGGATGAACAGAACCGTAATCACCATGAAAAACAGATTCTGGTAAATTTTTTTCAGTAATAAATTCTGAAATTGTAAAACTATCTATGTTTTTATCACTCCCGTAGTCTTTCATTACAACATACGGAGGAAATGAAGAGAAAGAGCAAACTATTTTGGGAACATTATTAAAAAATAATTTATTTATTAATTTTATTTTAGGAATGAATATGTGTGAGTTATCACGATGTGCTCCAATAGATATAAAACCTCCGTCAAGTATGATTATAAGATTTGAGGTGTTACTACATGCGCTTTGTATTTGACTTAAATATTCTTCTAATTCATTATCATGAACATCAACTCGAAAAGCAAGGAATGATGAAATTTTTTCTAAGGCTCTAATCTCTTTCTTAACATCTTCCACAACATAAGGATTGAAATGTATAATTGGAATTATATTAAAATCTTGTTTTTTTAACTTTGCTACAAGTTGTACCCATTTTTCATATCCATTTTGATGATGGGTCAGCATTTCGTCTATTTCGCGATTCGATAAATCATTTTCTGTTGTTAGGTCTAAAATAAAGCGTCTATTTCCTACAATTTGCCTGAGTTGCTCTAGTCGAAAGTTAATGCTGGCTTCTTGATTTTTTTTTGAACGCCTTGAACGAGTTAATTCAAAAACTGGCAAAATGTTGTTCTTCACTTCTTCTGCTAAATTTGCAAAACCATCTAATTCAGAATCAGTTGTTTTTAATATTGGGAAATAGTTAAATTTAGACATTTTAATATTCCTTTAAATATCCAAGTTTATATGCTCTGTAGCGCACGGCAGCCAGGGAAATATTGAATTTATCGGATAAATCGCTAATTTGCCTAATCCCTTTTTCCAAGTAATGGAGAAATAACTTGTCAGGCATTAACAACTGAGCAGCAAATTCATTAGCCCTTTGCTCTCTGGAATTAGAACGACCATCATCTCGGAATAAAATTAAATCTTCTAACTTGCCATCTCTTTCTATATCTTGTCTGTCATAAAGAAAGTGTGCAAATTCATGGGCCAAGGTGAATCTTTGTCTTTTTAGAGTCTGATACTTATTAATTCCTATAACCCAATTATTGACCCGCTTTTCAATATATCCAGAGCAATCTGATCCCATTTCTTCTTCTATAATTCTAATTCCGTTTTTAAGCAAAAAACCTTTTATATCGAAAGGCGATGTCACGATGTTCCAATTTTCAGCCTGTTTATATATATCTTGAATACTCTTAAAATGAGCTATATCGGTTAGATTTTCATCCGAAAATGATTCTTGCGGATTGATTTTTATTATAGCCATAATTGCCTGCTATTCGATGCTATTTTTTTAATGTTTTGCGCAACCGTTGTTTAATTCTATATCTATAGGGAATTTATTTTCAATAGCTTCTACCTTTTCCTCCAAGTTACCAATGCGCGTCTCGTGTTCTGTTACTTTATCTTCTGCAACTTTAACCATCTGTTGTTCCAATTTATTATGGAATTCCTGAGATTTGAAAATTATTTGAACAGTTTTAGCAACCTTTTCTTCTACTTTATCCTCTGTTGTTCCTTTTATATAAAAGTATGCAATAACAGCGTTAAGACCAAGCAATGTTACCAAGATGGTGATTAAGGAGTTATAATATCCTATAATACTATTAGTTATTTCATTAGCCGGAATAATTTTACCTTCTGCAAGAAGTTGTTCAATGGTAACAGATTTGGGAGGTACTTGCATTGCTGGCGTCTTTATTGATGGGCACAATATATATTTTGAAGTAAAATCACTTTGAGGTTTTAAAACATATACGCCCAAGCCTGCAATAAAAATAGAAAATAGAAGCAATACTATGACAATACCTAAGCCTTGAATAATTCCTTTTAAAAATCTATTCATAACGCTTTCCATAAATACCCTAAAACATGATAGTAAAAATTGGTGAACTGATACTACACAATCCCCTTCCTTAAAAGATAAACTATCTTTTGAAAAAAGCAAGACAGATTGTTTAAGTTTTGATTCGATTACAGTTTAATCTTTATTGCGATTATGGTATATGCTGGAGTAGGAATTGCGTTTTTGTGTCTTTCTCGCAAAATGAATCAAGCAGCCGTCCCATAATTCCGTATGAACAGCCGATATTGTAGCAATGGACTTCTGAATATCCAATTTTTTTGTTGTCTATAATTACATGCTTTTAAAAATCTTCATTGGGAAAACTCCCCGCCCCAGGGTTTTGATGTATATTACTCAAAAGCTATTTCTCACAAAGGCACAAAGGCACAAAGGCACAAAGAAAAATATTACAGATTGCCACTCTCTTCGTGTCTTTGTGTCTCTGTGCGAGAATGAATTGTACACATTGCACTTCGCCAATTGAAAAACGCGGAAAGAATTCCGGATGAACGATACATCTAAAGGTATTTGCTAATATTTTTTTACAAAAAGCTCAATCTTAATCTGCTTATAATAAATGATTTAACTGTCATTTGCGTTGACAAATTTACTATATGTAGAGAAACGACGCCGGGACAAAGTTTAAAAATGGAGGCTCCAAAATGTCAAAACTGAAATATGATGAAAGTTTTCCGGAGAGGGCAGGGGAATACGCGGCTAAAGGGTTGAACAACAGGGAGATCGCTGCACAACTTGGCATCTCTTATGATTCGTTTTACGTTTATCAGCGGCAGTTTCCGGAATTCGCCGCCGCCGTCGAGACCGGACGGCTGGCAGTTGCAGACAAGGTGGACGGCAGCCTGATGGATTTGGCGATGGGCAACTGTTTTGTCACCACCGTCAGGCGCGGTGACAGCGGACACGAAACCAGGACCATTCGCCGGCGCGCCCCGGATGTGAATGCCATCATCCGCTGGCTGGAGCGGAATAAACAGTATATCGGCGACGGCGATGTCCGGACAGTAGAACCGGTAAAAATAAACATTGCGGTAAACTCAAAGTATGATGAAAGTTTTCTGGAAGACGTCGAACGCTATGCCGCCGAAGGCTACACCGATTTGCAGATTGCCTGGCGGCTGGGGATTGCACTTTCATCATTCTATAATTATAAAAAGCAGTTTCCTGATTTCGCCGCCGCGCTGGACAGCGGCAGAAGGGAGTGTTACGGCAGACTGCGCGGTCAACTGCTGGCGCTGGCATTGGGCAAGTGCACCGTAACCACCGAAACCTGTCGCGACGGCGATTTCCGCAAAAGCACCGAACGCCAGCTTCCGCCCAATCTGAAAGCGATTAAATACTGGTTGGCTGGCGCGGACGGCTGTCCGTCAGTTAATGCTGGCCGCATGGGCGAAACAGCCTCCGCTCAAGAGCACTCCAAAGTG
>CAIJKT010000541.1 GCA_903821255.1 uncultured Lentisphaeria bacterium
ATTGGCAATACTGAAGTTCACTGTTGTCTTTCCAGGTCTGGTTGACGACAGCGTGATTCCCTTGACGATCAGGTCCGGACGGTTGTCAATAAAGAAAGAAGTGGAACCGGTATTATTGGATTCGCGCATTTCAACCACCTTATCATTGCCGTCCGCCACTACCATAACCGTATTCTTATGGCCGACAGTCACATACTGCGCATCCAGAGTAAAACTGAGCGCCGCCGTCACCGCTTTTGGTGCAAGGTCGCCGTGAACGACCGAACCGACCAGTATATTGTTCCAGTAAACATTTGCGGTAATCGTTCCGGCATTAGTTTTGACTGTGCCGATATTTTGTATCTGGAATTTTATGGTCAGCGGTTTCCAAGCTGTCGTTGTGTCCAGCCATACCTTACTCACCACCAAATCTACTTTGGAATTGGTTTGCGGCATTTTTACCGGTCCGGTAATTTGTTCCGGGGGAACGTATGTGCCTTTACTGATGTCGAAGCCGTTGCCGAATGCCAGCGTTATATCATCCTTGAATTCGTCCGTCCGTGTATTGGTCAGGCTGGCGCCTTTAGCGTTCTTAATGCCGTTGATGCCGCAAATCAGTTTCACTTTATATAAAATGCCCGTGTAGTTGCCGAAAATAACCAGCTTGCCCGTTCCGGTGATAAACTTCCTGCCGTCCTTGTCGTCGGGATCGGGACCGGTCGGCGGAAAGAATTCGATCTTGTCCGGCGTAAACACCGCGCCGGTTTCATCGGTAATCTGTATGGTATCATTGTTCAATGTTTCAGGAATCACGCCATTCATGTGCCACGGCAGACCGGGGCTCAATATCGGGATTTCAATGGTCGCTTTATCTATAACCTGCGGATTGGCCGGAATCATCGCTTCATTGACCCTGGGCGCGAACGGCGCGCACTTCGGCTCGAAGACCAGCATGTGAACGGTATGACCTAAACCGCCGCCCATGGGATAATTCCTAAATATGCCCAAACGCGCTTCGCCCGTGTAAAACCCGTCCAGCATCATGAACATCATCGCTTCCGTCTGCGATGAGCCGCGGTATCCCTGATTCCAAAGGTTTATTTCGGACGCTCCCCAACTCCAGGCTTCTCCTGAGACACTATAATAATAAGGTCCGCTAAACACACCATGCATGCCTACGTCATAGTTGTTGCCATATGTCATCGTGTCATGGCACACGCCGCCGCCGTAAGCGCCAAGTCCGAATGCCTGGAAGTCAGCAGCAATGTTCTGTCCAAACTCATAACCATTGGCAGTATAGAGATTACCTTTGCCGTCCAGCGCTATTCCATTCGTCTTATAAAACAGGTAGTCGGTCGAAAAAACAGACCAGGTTGCTCCGGCGCCATCGGTTGACCGCAACACGGTTCCCGGATAAGTTGACAGCGCCATATACATAGTCTTCCCGCTAGTAGAGGGGTCAGCAGCCACATCCCGGATTTTGAAGTCAGGAATTGCTCCACTGCTAACGCTATTCATCGCGCTGATGTTTATTGTTTCAACCGTGCTTGGGGGGATTGCATTTTCCGTAATGCGCACAATATAATTCTTTTTCTGGCATGTGGAAGGCGTTCCGGCGATCAGATCCGTGGTATAAATGATATTGCAGCCGACGGTGGCAAGGACAGCCTTTGCCGACGGGACGCCAATAACGTTGCGGATGCAGTCAATAGTTACCGGACTTTTGAGATTAGCCGGCGGGGTTGTCATCTCCGGAATTACGGTATCCATATCTATCTGTTCCACCACGGCTTTGGCCGACAGGTCGTACCGGTAAAGAATGTTGCCCTTGGAAACCCAGATGGTATTTACTGAGGTTTTGGCCATTTGCGGCAAAATGCCTTTGTTATTGGCGGCGTCAATCACATAAGGCGTGACGCTTTTGGCACTTTTGCTATATTCAAAAATACTGGAGTCGGCACCGGCAATCTGCGAAGATGTTTTTTTGTAATCGCTATTCGCTCCATTGTAGTAAAATGAAAAATACACTTTGTCGCTGTCAAACGGGTCGAGGCAGATATCCGCCGCCGCCGCATAATCGCACTGCAATTCCGGAATATCATTCCATGTTTTGGAATTCAAATCGTAATACTGGATGCCTTTAAAATGCGCGATCCACATATATTGGGAGTTTTTGTCATAGACCAGTTTTACCACCCGGTTGTTTTTCAGCGGACTGCCGGGGTCGTTGGCATTTATGTATTTTAAAATATTGCCGTTTGAATCGTAAATCGCGATGCCGCCGCCGTAATTGCGCATGGTTTCGCGGTGGACTTCGTCTGAGGCGCGCTTGTCAAAACTAATGGCGACGTCAAGCTGGTTTTTCCCGGTGCCGGCCCATAGCTGATTATTAACCGGATCATATCCCACGCAGGTCATGTGCCGGAATTTCATGTCCGAAGCATCAGTTTTCACATAATTGTTTATAATTTTAGTGGCGAGATTGACTTTCCTGGGGCCTCCGTTGCCGCCATGAGAATTGTAAGCTGCCGGAAACGAACAGAAGACCGTCAGAATCGAGCCGGGCAGAAAGGTTGCCCCGCGATAAATGAACGGGTAGTCATTGACAAAGTCGTTAATGACGTAATAGTGGTTGCCTTTCGGCCACGGAAAAGCCTGTTCCCATCCGACATCGTTCATGAAACTGAACATTACGTCTTTGGCGACTTTATCGAAGGTTTTTTCAATCTGAATTTGCCCTGCGGCATCGGTTGCGATATCGTTCAGGGTGGTTTTCTGCGCTACCGGATCCCATTCGTCAGGCGGCAGCGGATTCGGCGAAACAACATCGATATTGCCGCGCCGGTTGATCTCATCGGCGTTCGTCTGGTCGTAATATGGGGTAACGGTCAACAGTTTCATCTTGCCGTTGGCCTGCTTTTTGTATGACTCGTAGGCGGGAGCGCCGGTGCTGTCAATGAAATTTTTGATAGAGACAGTACCTAATCCGTCCAGGCGGGCGACAATATAGTATCCGAATTGCTTTTGTGAGAATTTTTTGTTCAGCATATCGTTAAAGTAATAGAAATACGGATTGTTGTAAAAAATGCCGGCCACATGCTCCGGATCGCTTGCTGATTTTGACAAATTATACATTAAAAATACGTCAAACAAATGAAAATTAGATTTATATATCGGGCATGTATATTCGCTGACCGCGTAAAAGGGAATGCCGCGGGTCAGCACGATGTAGTTGATCTTGTCCGTCAGGTTATTTTTGGACATATAAGATTTGATTGTCGCCAGCGCCACCCATTTTTCAGCAATGGACATTCTGGCGCCGTCAACCCCGGCCTTGACGCTGATGCTGCAAACATTCGCATCCGGCAGGTGACGCGCCGCCTTGAAGTACGCGCCAATCTCCTGGGACTCCGGCGACTGGGTGTTTACCACCAGCAGCACGTCATTGTAAGACGGCATTGCAAACGAGCTTATTGCGAGAACAGCTATAAATGACACCATAACAAATTGACTCAGCGTTTTCATCATGATCGCTCCGCTTTAAAGTTTATAGTTTTTTGCTTCAATGTCTTAAAATTCATTTAGATCAAAATAGACTTAGGCGATTATTGCTTCTCTTTTGTTTTCTCCTGCTGATCCAATTGCAATTTCTGTTTGCTTCCAACTGTTTTGCCGAAGTTAGCGAACCCAATTTTGACAGACATAACTATTTGATATTTAGCGCCTGTCCGTAAAAATATAAGTTTTACGGACGGGCCCTAATTATTTCAAATTGGCTTTTCAACGATTAGAATGCCTGCTTCGCAAAATTCCGGAATTTCAATTGACAGCGTGTTTCCCGATCTGCGGCCTGTGATATTTTTCCCGCCATTGAAGCTGATGGAGTGCCATTTGATTTTTGTTTCTATTTTCTCGTTTTCTTCCAGCGTCACCAGGATGACCCTGGGATTCCCGGCATTCCAGTATTTATAGGACATCAGCGAATCCTTCACAAAAAACGGGATTGCATATCCCCCGTCCCGCCGGTGAAAGATATTGCCGTCCAAACCACCCGGAAAAGTTACCGCCTTTGAACGAAGCACCCAGCGCCGGCCGCGGAGATTTTCCAGAAGCGGAAGATATTTACGGTACAATTCAAGCGTGTCTTCGGGCGGCATTTCGGGAGGGTTGAAGCTGTCAGCATGATGCCACGGGGTCGATGGAAAAGCTCCGTATTTAAGACAGGCTTTTAAGACCCTTTCCATATCCTCGGCCAAGGCATTGTATGTCAATACCATCACCGGCTTGTTCAGACAGGCGTATGAATATTTTGCCAGTCCGGAGAGACTTCCTTCACTCATAATGCCGTCAGCATACTTCATGACCTCAAAATTATAAGGCCCGTTGGCAAAGCAGGTTTTGTTGCGCGCACGAAGCTTTTCAGCTATTTCTTTCATCATTCCCAGTGATGCGGCATGGGTGTCATATACAGGAGTATTATTGATCATGCTTCTGCCGTCATCCCTGCCGGTGTCATAAGCATGGTAACACATCTGGTCTATGAACAGTCCGTCCAGGTCGGGATATTGATCAAAAAGTTCATCAACCTGTGTTAAAACAAATTTGCCCCATTCCGTGTCAGGGTCCGGGTTCATAGTCATGTTTCCGCGTTTGCCGTCCCTGAACGTCCACGCCTTGCGCAAACCCTGCGGATCTTTGATAATCGAATCCGGAAATCTTTTTTGAGCAAGGCGCGCGTCGCATTCCCCGTAATTGAAATAGACGAACGAGGCGACGCCGTGTTTCTTTAACATTTTCAGATATTTGCGGATTTTCTCCTTAGTCAGGCCCCGGATAATCTTATCCGGTTCCTTTGCCGACCAGAGCATATCAAAATCCCAGTTCTCCGCTTCCGGCACATGATCGCCGAAAATGGGATTATACAGTACTTCCGTCCATTTCAGGTTCATGTTTTTTACCCAGGACCGGATGGTTTTTTCCGGCACAGTCGGGACTCCGTAAAACATCGTGCCCTCCTGCTCCACAATGCGTTCATTATTGGGCGTGAAATAGTCATGGTAGTTTTTTTCAAACCACCCCAGGGCGTTCCGCCAGTCGCCGCGATGCGGGTACAGGATCAGGCTTAAACGCCATTCTTTTCCCTTCCGCAACCCGATATTGTTATACTGCAATTTTAGGACGCTGTTTTCCTTGTCGACAACAAATACCGTTTCGGGCTTGAGCTCTTCAGGCGGAGCCATGAGCGCCATCCCGACATCGTGGACGTCAGAGAAAACATCTATCAGGGGCAAAGGGATTCCCGCCCCCGCATTGACGGAACAATAAGGAAAATGATGCACATACCATGATGCCTGGGAATGTCCCCATCCGCCGGCTTCGCCGAAATTGAACGGCGCATTTTCCAGAGGCGCCCATACCTGCCAGCCTTTCGGGAAAAAACCGCCGTTGACGGAACGGAATACCGGCAATTGATATTCAAACTTCAGCGAACGTTCTTCCTCGCCGGGGCACAATTTCAACAGCACATCCCAGCGCAAACAGTCTTTTTCCACCCGGTATTCATTGCTCAGGGTAAACGGCGCGTTGTCAAAAAATTTCTGCTGGACTATTTCTACAGCCGCGCCGCTTTTCTTTATTTTCGGGATCGAGCAACTCAACTCGCTGCCTTTGTCGCTCCAAGCTATTTTCCTGGGTTCATGATAAAATACCGTTGAAGGGCCGAACTGATCGAAAAAACACGTCCCTGTCAATTCGTCTTTTATCCTTATCCCTGCCTGGTTTTCAAACACCGGTTTCCCATAGAAAACATCATTCCATTGTCCGTGTTCGGAATCAAATAACCGGAAATTGCCGAGCATTCCAGTCTTGCGTAAAATAGTAAAACTGAATTTGTCAGTGCTTAATTCTATCCCTGCCGGATTCTTCTTTACGTTGACACTTTCCATCTGTAGTTGTCCTTATAATTTTTCTGAAATTAAGGTTCATGAACTACGCCGTAAAACGGCGGGGCAGTTCATTAAAACGGCGAACCGGTTACCGGGATGTCCGCCGCTGTCACGAGTCATTCTATTTCGTACACATGGCGGGCATACCCTCCAAAGTTATCTTTAAGCCGCCCATCCTCGATCTTTATGGTCCTGTCTTCGAAAAGGACTTTCACCGACCGGACTGCGGCCCCTCTGCCTAAGTCGAAGGTCTCCTCCAATGGCGATTCGATAGTATTGACGGTTATCAGATACGTCTTTCCCCCATGACTTTTCTGGAGGCAATGAATGGGCGAGTTCGCAGTCGCCGGTTTGACGTCCTGCCGGACATCCGGGGCAAGGATGACCGGAGCCAACTGCCGCAATTCCGCGTTGACTGCGCCAATCCTGTTCCACAACGGGACATACACCGGCTTGTGGGAGTATTGCCAAATGCCTTTCGCGTGATGGACTACAGCCATGTACGCCATGCAGGACTCCTCGTCCGGGGTCGGTTCCCTGGCCCAAATGTCGCCGCTGAACGCCTGCAGGACAATCCACAAAGGTTTTTTATGGTTGGTGAGCGTCAGGGCTGTGTCAGCGTATTCGCCCACAAGAGTGATGGGAAGCCTCGGCACCGGGTAGGGGTCCACGGACACCACGTCATTAATTGCGGAAAATTCGGCAGTCGGCTTGGGATCGGCGTTGACAAGCCAGACGACATGGTCAGGATCCAATTGTTTCACAAGCGCGTATACCGCCCCGACTTTCTTGACCCAATCGGCGCCGGCCGGTTCGTCGGCGGAATACCATCCCCAAAGAGCCGGATGCGTTTTGAAGGTCTCGACAATCAGTTTGACGGCATCCGTTTGTTCCTGCAATTCGGCGGGCGTTTTGCGAAGCTTCTTCCAGCCGTTGAAGTAAGTGTTACTCAAGTCTATAAAAACACCGAGCCCGTTCTTCTGGGCAGCGTCCAGATACGATTTGACGGCTTTCATGTCCAGGGGACCGCGCTCTCCGCCGCAAAACCAGAATGTATAATGCAGGAGAATAACGCAGTTGAATCCCTTGTCGCGCACCTCCTTCAAATCTTCCTCTTTGGGCGGACCGTAAAGGCCGATTGGAAAAAACCGGGCCGCTGTTGAGTCCGCCATCTGGGACGGCGATGCCGGGACAATCTCTTGTTTCAAAGGTGCGGCGATTGAGTCGGCCGCAGGCAGTTCCTCCGCTTGCTCCGTCCCGATTTTCACCAGTCCGAATTTTGCCGGATTATGGAAACTGCCGTAGGTGGCCGACCAGCAACTGTTCTTGTCGCCGGTGGTGATGGTTCTGCACAGGTTAAGGCCTATTGTCCGGCCCTTGTTAGCGGCAAGGATATCTTTAAGCGGAATAGCGATCTCGACTGTCCAGGAGCCGGAGTCGTGCGCCGTTTTTACCTGCCAGTCGCAATTCCACTCTTTGGGCGTGTTGCCGAACGCCTTGGCGTATCGGGCGCCCAGCGGCCCCACGGCCAGATGATAATAGTTCTTGAGGTCATGGTTAGGGTCCAGGAATATCTCGACGCAGTCGCCTTTGAACACATCTTTTCCATGCGTTTCAGCGGCAGCCAGCGTCTTCACTATGTCTGGGTCCTGGCATCGCATACCAATGTAAAGGTTGTCCCCGTTGCACAACAGGCGGCATGACGTTTTCTCCTGCGAAAAGCGCGAGGCGTCAAGCGTGATGAAGTCAGGAATAATCTCGGCTTCCGCCCAGCAGGAGTCATCCAGTTTTCCGTCCATAACGGGAGCGGCGGCGGATCGCTTCACAGTGAGTGACGGCACCCCGCGCCGCGCCAGCAGTGCGGGATTGAAAGAGCTTTTTTCAGGTTTTGCGGACGACAAATCCTGCACGGCGCATCTGTAGGGCAATGCTTGTTGTCCCTGCTCGACCTGGGCGGCGTCGAACCATACCGTCGCCCCGTCGCCTTTCACGTCCTTGGCGCGTAAATATAATATGTTCGAAACTTTCGGCGTGACGAATGAGTATCGTTCCCACTTCTCACTCAGTTCCCGCTTCTCGTTCCCGTAATAGACAGGGAGGCCCGGCGTGTCGCTCTTCATGTAAATGGAAAAAACGTATGGAGTTCCCGATTCCGGAAGATCGCCGGATCCTCCGCGTTGGCCGATCATCGTGAAGAATATCTGTTGTTTCAGGCTGATGCAGCCGCCTGACGCCGGAATTCTGACTTTCAAGCTTTGTCTGCCATGAAAAGCGGTGGTCGCGTCAATTCCGAAGAAGCCGCCGTCGCGCAGTCCGCAACCGGCAATTTTCTGGTCTTGACGCCCCTCATCCTCCCAGCTTGTGGTCCAGTAATCCGGCATTCCAGAATATTCACCTTCGCCGGCGTTGGCGGCCACTTCGAAGCTGCTATTCCTCACCAGATTATTGGCCTGCGCCGACTGCTGTTTGTCCGGCATGCTTGAGCCGGGAGATTCCGTGAATCCGCCGTCATCGTTCCTGACATAACGCAGACAACTTTTTTCCAATGGCGTCCATCCCGACTTCACCAGTTTTTTATCCGCGCCTGTTTTTATGAAAGCATCCCATTTGTAGCTCTGACAGACAGGAGAATTGGCGCTGCTGGACAGCTTGCGTTCGGGCGCCTCAATGCGGCACTTTCCGGATTTGTCAAGTTCCTGTTCGGTCAGCACGGCGCCGCTAGAATCCGAGGCGACAAGCAAAACCTGTGCGCCCGGCAGAGGATTTCCGTCCTTGCCGGCGACTTCTATCCCGACGGAGCGGGTCACAATCACTGACGTTTTCGTCTGGAACCTCGGATCTTTGTTCTTGTCGAACGCTATCTTGGCGACATCCGCCGCCGGATCCAGCAAAGTTACGGACGTGTCCGCGCCGCCGTATGCCACTCTGACGGGGAATGCCACATTTGAAACACGCAAATCGCATATTTTTATCGAGGATGAGTCGTTATGAAATATGCCGGAGGAGTAATTGCCGCCATTGCCGGTGATAGACAAACCTTCTATGTCGGCGGCAACAGGAAACCTGAGCATAAGCCCCGTGGAGTCCATGGGCACATCAATGCCTGAGTCGCGGATGCGTACCCGCTTCCAGCCTTCTTTCGCATCGCCTATCTGAATGAGGTCGGCTCCGCCTGCTTTCGATTTTTCCATCACAAGCTCGCCAAGGACATAAAGCCTGTAGGCGTGACCGGAAGCTGACGCGATGCGGCCGTTGAGGAGCCGGAGCGAACCCTTGCCGTTCACCTTCACCCCATCCTCAACGCCATGAAGCCGCCCTTTCGCAACCATCATCACCAAGGTTTCCGGGATGGCTGCTTCACCGGACCCGCCGATTGTCAGCGAGGCGGCATCGCCCACAACAAGGGGCCCCCGGCATACGGCGGTTCTGGAGCCGGGATCGTAGGAGAACAGTTGCGGATCGTTTATGTCCTCCGCAACGCCTTTCAGCGTGTTGCTCTCCGACAGCGTGATTGCCCCTGTTTCGTCACGGACAGCCTTGGCATGAAGAACGGGGCCTGCGGCGGCAATGAGCGAAACGGCGAACGCGACATTAATAAAAAATTTCATAGTCCACTTACCTTTGCTCCTGACTACGCACTCTTTTTATATGTAATAGTGCAGTAGTTTAGTGTCATAAAGTTAATTATTTTGAAAAAAAACTGGCTTTTCTCCAACCTGTCATTTCCCTTCAATTTCTCTTTTTGATTAAACCTCCGGTTTTTACTTAAATGCTATTGACAGAAACATAAATTTGTTTTATAACCACCAAACTACCCATTCGCATTTTACAGGCGATTTGTGCCGGGTCAAGACCGTCGCTATGTTTTTAACGAATTGAGCAAGCCGGTTTACGAACGCGTCAATATTGGCCGGAGATGCGTTGTTGTCCATTGAGTCGATTATAAGCATGCCTGAAAACCGCCGTTCCTGCCTGGTGGCAGAAAACGGCCTGGTAAATTTACGACCGAGCTCAACGCAAGCGCTGCCAGTATTTATGCCAATTCATTAAACATTATCGCGTCTTTACTGTTCGACTTTTTTTATCTTGCTCTGATTATTTATTTTTAGTTTATGGCCAGATATTTATCGCAGTTCCATATATATCTACATTTCCCGTATTGCGGGCATAAATATTGGCTTCGTTTATTTTACATTTTGAAACATGCCCGTCCGCAAAGAGCGTACTCGTCTGCGATGAGTGTCTGTAATCCATATAAGTACAATCATCGTAATCACCGCAGCCTTTCGTTTTTGCCCGTCCATCGGCAATTACAGAACATTCAGACACTTTTTTGCATCGACTGACTTTTCTGGGCTTACATACACTACTGAGAGGTGCCGGGGGAGTGCCGGTAAACCAGCCGATACGATTTGAATACATATAGTTAGAAAACTTAGGACCTGCCGCAACATATCTTTCGTTCTCATTTGAGGGGCAAGTGAATATTGGCGGGGTATCGCCGCTTGACCATTGCTTACCATTAGTTACATATGGATATATACTGGACATCCAGTAAACATTCGTAAGTTGCCACT
This sequence comes from uncultured Lentisphaeria bacterium, assembly GCA_903821255.1. Next base: position 10,502 of record CAIJKT010000541.1, read on the forward strand.
TGCTGTGAGGATACCTGTCCAGCGGCATCCAGTCAGCATTGTCATTAATATAGAAGAGGACTGCGGAACCGAGGTTTTTCAGATTGTTTTTGCAAGTTGCTTCCTGCGCTTTCATTCTGGCCTTATTCAAGGCAGGCAGCAGCATTGACGCAACAATTGCGATGATGGCGATCACTACCAAGAGTTCGATGAGTGTGAATTTTGATTTTTTCATCTTTAATCCCTCTGTTAATTGCTGATTCGTTTTACACTCGAACTTTTTCATTTTTCATTTCCTTCAATTTGTGGGTTATGCTTTGTATTAAGTTAAAACAAACTTTTTTTCATTATAATTAAAAATCCAGGAACAGTTCAGGTTTTGCTAACAGCCCCTGTTCTGTCATGTCGTCTCCTGAATTTTTTTTTAATAGTTTGAACGCATTAACTCCCAGCAGCTTCGGATTATAAACTATTCCATAACCGGAAATTTTTTCGCCTGCCATATATGGATTAATCAGTATCGGATTCCAGCTCCCGTGCGCCATTAAAAAAGCATTCACGCTTTCTCTTTCTTTTAAGCTGCCGACAACAAGCAGTTCGGGACGCTTTTCCGGCTCCATCTCATACAGTTTGCAAAGCTGTTCTTCAATCAAGCTGTCAATTGGAATGGGGTATTGCGGGAACTTATATTTTTCAACAAAATTCCTGATGCCTTCAATGAAAATGTCTGTTCTTCCTATACACGGAACGGCCGTTCTGGGCTGCATTCTATAAGAAACACATGCAATCCGCTTTATATTTCTCTG
>CAIJKT010000542.1 GCA_903821255.1 uncultured Lentisphaeria bacterium
GGTAATTATCGGCCTGGCCAGCAGCGCCGGTTCGATCAGGTTATGGCCTTCGTTCTGTCCGGCAAGGCTTTTGCCCATGATGACCACATCCGCCCGCTTCATGAAGCTGAGCATTTCGCCGGTGGTGTCGGCCAGCAGGCAGTCAACATTGAGTGGATTGTCCGCCGCGGTGCGCTGGGCGAAATTGATGCCCAGTTTCTTCAGTGTTGAAGCAATTTCGCCGCCGCGTTCCGCATGACGCGGGACAATGACCAGTTTCATTCCCTGGAACTCAGGGAGCATCCTTTTGAAAGCCGTGGCAATCAGTTCCTCTTCGCCGGGATGAGTGCTGGCGGCCAGCAGGAGCATGGATGTTTCAGTGCCAAAGTACCTGGTCAGGTCAATCTCCGGCAGATTATCGGGAACGGTCTGGTCGAATTTCATGTTGCCGCAGACCTGGACCGGTGCGGCAGGCGCGACCGAGCTGAAGCGCTTCAAGTCGGTTTCAGTCTGAACGCAGATGCTGTCAAACTTTTCCAGCAGCGGACGGAAGAACATCCGGAAACGGTAATAGCCTTTGGCGGATTTATCCGACATGCGGGCATTGATCAGGACGGTTTTTACGTTCCGCCGGTGAGCCTCGTTGATCATATTCGGCCAGATTTCGGTTTCCAGGATTATCATCATGCATGGTTTGAGCAGCGCAAAAACGCGCCGGACGAAGAAAATGAAGTCGACGGGGCAGAAGAAAACCACGACTCCGGCGGGAGCTTTTTCCATTGCCAGCGCCTGTCCGGTGGTGGTGGTGGTGGACAGCACAAATTTTCTTTCCGGGTGCTGCGCCTGCCACTTTTTCAACAGGGAAAGGGCAATCATGGTTTCCCCGACGCTGACGGAGTGGATCCATACCGCGCCCTGCATTGCCTGCAACTGCTGCTTTTTCTCCGGAGAGAATATGGCAAAGCGTTCAAGAAAGGTCTTCTTCTGTCCCGGGCGGCGGATAAGTTTGATGACCAGGCCCGGTATAAAGAAAACGAATGCCAGCGGGAACAACAGATTATATATAAACATCATTTTGAAGCGATTACTCTTTTTATTATTCGACCGTTACACTTTTGGCAAGGTTCCGCGGCTGGTCGATTTCGCAGCCTCTTTCCCGGGCGATATAGTAAGCCAGCAACTGAAGCGCAACAACAGTCGGAACCACCGACGCGAACTTGGAACATGCAGGAATCCAGATGACGTCTTCAACGATGCCTCTGATTTCCTCGTCGCCGTCCGTAGCCGTGGCAATGACCGGAGATTTTCTGGCGTGACATTCCTGGATATTGCCGATCATCTTGTCCTTGCCGGGGATATTGTTGGCCAGAGCGACCACCGGCACGCCAGCTTCCAGCAGCGCGATCGGGCCGTGTTTCAATTCGGCGGCATGGTAGCCTTCCGCATGGATATAACTGATTTCCTTGAGCTTCAGCGCGCCTTCCAGCGCCACCGGATAAAGACAGCCGCGTCCGATATAGAAAAAGTCCCTGGCCGCGGCATATTTTCTGGCAATCTTCTCGATCTCCTCCTTGCGCTCAAGCACCTTGCTGATCAAGCCCGGAATAGAGTCCACCTCATTAATAATCTTAAGTCCTTCCTCACGCGACAAGCGCCGGTTTCTGCCGAAAAGCAGAGCCATCATCAGCAGAACTGTGACCTGGCAGGTGAACGCCTTGGTTGAAGCCACGCCGATTTCCGGTCCGGCATGCAGATATATGCCGCGCCCGGATTCGCGGGCGATGGTGGACCCGACAACATTGCATAAGGCCGCGACAATCGCGCCTTTATTGGCGGCTTCGCGCACTGCCGCCAGCGTATCGGCGGTTTAGCCAGACTGGCTGATCGGGATCACGAGCGAGTTGGGCTCGATAATCGGATTGCGGTAGCGGAATTCAGCCGCCTGCTCGACATCAACAGGAATGCTCGCCAGTTCCTCAAAGAAATACTGGCCGACCATTCCGGCGTGCAGGCTGGTGCCGCAGGCCGCGATGACAATGCGGTTGATCTGCGCCAGTTCGCGGGAAGTCATATTCAAACCGGCAAGTATTGCCGTGGCGGAACCCTTGTCCAGCCGGCCGCGAATGGCATTGGCGACGGATTCCGGCTGCTCGCAGATCTCTTTAAGCATGAAATGGGCATAACCGCTTTTTTCGGCGGCTTCCGGATTCCAGTCAATATGGGCGATTTCCCTGGATACCGGGATGTTCTCAATGTTCCGGATGTCGATATTTTCCGCCGTGATCTTTGCCAGGTCGCCGTCATTCAGATAAATCACCCTCTGAGTATATGAGGCAATTGCGGAGATGTCACTGGCAACCAGCGTTTCGCCGTTTCCGACGCCGATGACAATCGGACTGCCATGTCTGGCGACGACGATGACGCCGGGGTCTGTCACGGATATCACCGCAATCCCGTAAGTGCCGTTGACTTTTTTCAAGGCGGCGGCGGTAGCACTGAGCAAATCTCCTTCGTAACATTCGGCGATCAGATGGGCCAGCACTTCGCTGTCAGTTTCGGATATAAAGACACGGCCTTTACTCTGCAGATGGCTTTTCAGCTCCAGGTAATTTTCGATAATGCCGTTATGGACAATCGCGAAACGTCCCGATGAATCCTGATGCGGATGTGCATTGCGTTCGGACGGTGCGCCATGCGTCGCCCATCGGGTATGCGCAATTCCGGCGGTGGGCCCCGCAAGTTCAATATCGCCCAATTCATTCAATATTCTATTTTCCAGATTTCTGACTTTACCGATAGTCTTGACGACCTGGATATTATCCTTTTCCAGAAGCGCCAGCCCGGCAGAGTCATATCCGCGGTATTCAAGCCGCTTCAAGCCGTCCAGCAATGTCTTGACGATGCTCCGATTACCGACATACCCGACAATTCCACACATATTCTACCCGTATTTTAAAAATTATCATGAATTAAAAATATCTTCAGACGATGAAAAAAATCTATGGAAAGATAGTATGAAATGACGCTAGTTTCAATCTGTAACTCCTTTAAATAGCAGAAAAAATCAACCGCATTACCCGGTTCAGCCGTCATGGAATTTGGATGCAATATGAAAATCAGGTCGATCATCCGGCCGCGAGTAATTTAAAACATCTGAATTTATGCCTTTCTTTATAGTTTTACACCCTTGCAAATGACAAATTTCAGGCTATATTCCTTGATTGATTATTTTAGGATACCCGGTTACCACGGGGGTTAAGATTATTAATAAACTTTGGATTTGCAATTATTTATAGAATCTGTTGCAGCCGGACATGAAAAAACGGAGTTAAGCATGACAAGAGACCAGATAAGAGATGCTATTATTGAGATCATTAATGATATTCTTCCGGACGGGGATTGTTCTCAAGTCAATCCGGATGAAAAGTTAAGAGATCAACTGGACCTGGATTCAATGGATTTCCTCGACATCGTCATGGAATTACGCAAGCAATACAAGGTGCAGATACCCGAAGAGGATTACCCGA
>CAIJKT010000543.1 GCA_903821255.1 uncultured Lentisphaeria bacterium
ATGTTCCCTAATGAAATTATCTTAATAAGTTAAAATTTCCAATCAGATTCAATAAAAAGAAAGGATGTTTAGAAGATGATAGACTTGCAATTGTCAAAACTGGCGGCGAATACGATTCGCGTACTGTCCGCTGAAGCTGTTCAGAAGGCTAAATCCGGCCACCCCGGCATGCCGATGGGATGCGCCGATTTCGCGTTCACATTGTGGTTCAAATACATGAAGCACAATCCGAAGAACCCCAAATGGCTGGGACGCGACAGATTCATTCTCTCCGCCGGACATGGTTCCATGCTGGAATATTCACTGCTTCACCTGTTCGACTACGGTCTGACAATGGATGAACTAAAGCTGTTCAGACAGTGGGGCAGCAAGACTCCCGGACATCCGGAATATAATCATACCGCCGGCGCCGATATCACTACCGGTCCGCTCGGCAGCGGCTTTGCGTCCGCCGTCGGCATGTCCATGGCGAACAAGTATTTCGCCGCTAAAACCGGCCTGGACAAAACCGGCCTGGTTGACAATAAGATATTCATTATGTGCGGTGACGGCTGCATGATGGAAGGCGTCACTTCCGAAGCCGCTTCGCTGGCCGGACACCAGAAACTGGATAACCTCATCTGCTTCTATGACGACAACTCAATCACCATCGAAGGTTCGACCAACCTCGCGTTCTCTGAAAACGTCGGCGCCAGATTCACCGCCTACGAATGGCGCGTGATCAATGTCGCCAACGCCAATGATATTGAACAGTGCGACAAGGCGCTGGCCGAAGCGGTTGTTTCCGACGGACGCCCGACCCTGATCATCGGCAAAACCAAGATCGGTTTCGGTTCGCCCAATAAGCAGGGCAAATCTTCAGCTCACGGCGAACCGCTCGGCGCGGAAGAAGTCGAAGCCACCAAGAAAAACCTCGGCATGCCGGCCGAACCTTTCTTTGTCATGCCGGAAGTCAAAGCATACATCGACAAGCGCGTTGAAGCTCTCATCACCGAAGCCGCCGGATGGGACAAGCAGTTCCAGGCGTATATCAATGACAACCCGGACAAAGCGGAACTCATTTCTAAAATGCTCAACCGCACGGTTCCGGAAAATATCCTGGAAGAACTGCTGAAAGTAACTCCGGTAAGCAAACCGATTGCCAGCCGCGCCTCCGGCGGTGAAGTCCTCCAGCGCGCCGCCGCGCTCGTGCCGTCGCTCATCGGCGGCGCCGCCGACCTCGCGCCGTCCACCAAGACCGACATCAAAGGCGCGCCGGATTTCAATCCGGCAAACCGCGGCGGCTGCAATTTCCACTTCGGCGTGCGCGAACTGGCGATGGGCATGGCCGGCAACGGCATGGCCCTGTACGAAACGATTATTCCGTACACCTCCACTTTCTTCGTGTTCTCTGATTACATGAAGCCGGCGATCCGCCTGGCGTCAATTCAGGGACTGCATGAAATCTATGTGTTCACCCATGACTCGTTCTATGTCGGCGAAGACGGCCCGACTCACGAGCCGATCGAACAGATGGCGATGCTGCGTTCGATTCCCGGCGTCACCCTGCTCCGTCCGGCGGAAGCCCATGAAGTCGCTCATGCCTGGGCTGCGGCATTGCAGGCCAAAGGCCCGGTCGCCATTCTGCTCACCCGCCAGGACCTCGCTCCGTTCACCCCGGAACAGGCCGCCAGAGTCAATGTCGCCAAAGGCGCTTATGTCCTCAGCGATGATGAAGATTTCGACATGATCATGATTGCCACCGGTTCCGAAGTCAATCTGGCGCTGAAAGCCGCCGATTTGATCCGCGCCAAAGGCGTCAAGGTCAGAGTGGTCTCCATGCCCTCACAGGAACTCTTCATGCAGCAGGATGTGGACTATCAGGAAGAAGTTCTGCCGAGTTACTGCGTGAACCGCGTTTCGATTGAAGCCGGCAGCACTTTCGGCTGGCACCGCTTCGTCGGCAGAGACGGACTGGCTATCGGCATGGATAAATTCGGCGCTTCCGCTCCGTTTACCGTGCTTGCTGAAAAATTCGGGTTCACCCCCGAACTGGTTGTTGAAACCATCAAGAAATTTTTCGGTTGCGGCTGCAATTGCGGCGGCGGTTGCTGTAACGGCTGACCGGATAATTCGTAAAAAATCAAAAACTCCCGGCGCTGTCAAAGTACCGGGAGTTTTTTTATGTCATTAATAATGAAAATCTTCTCCGCGAACTCCGCGCCTCCGCGTGAGACTATCCGCTCCGGCGGCGTGTCATATTGAACTCAATATTGAAGCATGGGAAGCACAAGAAAAAGAAGTTTGCAAACAACGAAAACACCAAAGCTCAGGCTTAACCCAGATTTCAAAATAATGTTGCAATAATAATGTGATCGGCACAATTTATCTACAGGTTGCATTGATATTTTTACCTTTGCATATCAAATAGATTATTTGAAGAAATAAATCTTTAGTTTGTTTTTCATGTTTTTGTGTGCTTTATTATTCATTGTGGTGGTATTTTTTTAATAAAAGTACGTAAAAAAGAACTTTTTAGGAACATTTATGAGTACCAGCTATAAAAAACTATGGAAGTTGCTCATTGATTTGGATATGACCAAAAGTGAAATGCGCAAACTTTCTGGAATCAGTTCCGTATCATTAGCAAAGCTTGGAAAAAACGAAAATGTTACCACGGACATATTAGTTAAAATCTGTAATGCACTAAATTGTGATATTTGTGACATTATGGAAGTTTCTCATTGCGACGGCAATGTGAAGCAGAATAAAAAACAAGCGAATCACGGCGGGGTAGCAAAATGATCAGTATTTCAGATATCCGAAACACAAGTTTTGAAAACATTCCTATCGATCCATTTTGGAATGTCGGACAAGATCAAGAGTTGAAGATGCATCGTATTCATGCATATCCAGCAAAATTTCCGGCTTTTATTACTACGAAAGCCATTGGATATGCAAAGGAACAGGGCCTTGAACCTAAAAAAATTGCAGATATCTTTTGTGGATGTGGTACTGTAGCTTTTGAATCCCAAAGAGCCTCTATCGACTTTTGGGGATGTGATATAAATCCTGTAGCCACTCTTATTGCTAAGGTAAAAAGCAGAGGCTCGTATCAAATATGGCGTTTGAAAAAGTATTATCAAGATGTCATTGATACTTTTAATCTCCCAACAACAACTCAAAATCCTACGTATCAGAATAGCAACCTTCGAATTCAATATTGGTTTGATCAAAAGCATTATGAAGATTTATTAAAACTCAAACGCTCCATTGAACAGACGATTCCCGCAGGAAGTGACTACAGACTTTTTTTTATTTGTGCGTTCTCGAATATTTTGAAAGCAACTTCGCGTTGGCTGACAAAATCGATTAAGCCGCAAATAGACCCGAATAAAAAGCCTGCCGATGTTATGACAGCATTCAATCTTCAGGTTGATTCTATGATTGCGGCGACAGAGCAAGCGAAACTACCAGAAGCAAGCTACGCGGAAATTGTGACCGCCAATTTTTTGGATAATTTAGAGCGTCCTAAAGTTGATCTTATAATTACAAGTCCACCATATGTAACATCGTACGAATATGCGGATTTACATCAATTATCATCATTATGGTTAAATTTTGCTGATGATTATCGAGATTTACGCTCAGGCTCTATTGGTAGTCTATATCAAGATTATAATTTTAGTCGAGAACTTAAAAGGCTGAATGGAACAGGGCATCATATTGTATCATTACTCATTGATCAATTTAAAGAGAAGGCACGAGACGTCGCAAAATATTATCTTGATATGCAAGCTGTGGCAGCAAACAGTTACGAAATGCTATTTCCAAATGGAATGGCTGTTTTTGTAATAGGTAATACCGAATACAAAGGGGTCCATATTGATAATGCTAAGCATTTAGCTGAATCGTTGCTCAATAGTGGATTTCGTGAAATTCTAGTAACAAAGAGAAAAATTAGCAAGAAAATTTTAACGCCTTATCGGGATGGTCGAGGTCGTTTTTCGTCAGATAGTAGCGGCAGAAAAGTATATGCAGAAGAATTCATAATTATTGGGAGAAAATAGATGAGCAATACTCAAGAGATTCCGATTCGTCCTTATGCTCGTTTGTTGACAATGCTTGGAGATCAATTGATTAAGAATGAGCGTATTGCTCTTGTGGAATTAATAAAGAATTCTTACGATGCAGATTCTCCGTGGGTCAAACTTTCTTTTTGTGATTTTACCGATGATTATGGTATTCTACCTAAATCGAAGATCATAATTGAAGATGCTGGTTGTGGAATGAGCGAGACAATAATCACCAAACATTGGTTGAACCCAGCGACTCCAGAAAAAAGACTCCGCAAAAAAAATAATCGGGCACGTACCACGGGAGGAAGGATTTTACAGGGCGAAAAGGGTATCGGACGTTTTGCCATTTTGAAATTGGGTCGCAAGATTGATGTTATTACGCGGGCTGAGAATGATTCCTTTGAGTATTTAATAGAATATGACTTTACGCACTATGATGATGATTTTCTTGAGGAGGACAATAAGCCTAAAGAACTTTTTATTGATGACATAAAAGTCAAGGTCACAAAACGAAAGCCACATATTTTTAATGAAAGAGGCATTGACTGTCAACGCGCATTAATATTGGCCGGATTTTGAGC
>CAIJKT010000544.1 GCA_903821255.1 uncultured Lentisphaeria bacterium
CCGACGGAATCTTGCCGGCTGGTATATTGTGAAAATCACGGATATAACAAATATACCGGTTTGAATATTTGTCCCAGAAAGCGATATTAAGGGTGTCAAAAGCACCTTGGGTGGTCATACACCACGCTTTCTTGAAATGAATGCCGTCTGCGCTTGTGAAACACCATAGCCCGTTGTTGACCAATCCCACGCCTTTATAGAGTTCATCCTTCGGGCAATCGGGATTCGTATCTTTAAAAACCGAAAAATTGTCAAAATTAGCGGAGTTGTGATCAAGGATGATATTGTTTTCCTTTGAGCCATCAAACTCGCAGATTCCGAGTTTTGGCATCACCCATTTCTTTCCATCCGCACTATCGGCATAGCATATGACTATCCTAAGCGGTACACGCATCATCTCCCAGCCGAGGTAATACATACGGTAGAGATTGTCGTCCTTGAGTATGCAATGAAAATTACAACCGTCTCCCTCCCATCTTTCATCGTGGTCTATGACCACTTCTTTTGGCGAAAGACTGTGCAGTTTCAGTGTGGCCGTGGTTTTTCTGGTGTCGATAAGGTATTCGTCCCAGAACAACTCGCGACGGCTTCCTATATTTATGGCATTTGACATATATTCTTATCCTCCCGGTAATAGTTTAGTCTGATTCCGTGAAAGTTATTTAATCCCGCCACGTTTCCTTTTATATTCCATATTTTTAAAACATCTGAGCCAATTTCAAAACTATTGGCTTTTGCCTGTTAATAACTTTTTTCTGCGTGTCAAAACCATTTTGACACGGCCGATGCGACTTTTTATTGAAAAAGGGGCAAAAACTTCACTTTTTTAGCGTACCCCTCCATGACCGTTCGTGCGGTCTGTTTAAAACGCTTCGACTGTCAATTACCTTAAACTGTTATAAAGCAACATGTTGAATAGCTGCTTCGCCGTTATGGCAATAACTCCAAACATCAGGTGGCAGAAAACCTTGCTATTTCCTTTGACTCTGATATTTTTGTAGAATTATTTTGGGTTGGCGATTTTCCATAATTAAACTTCTCCTCTTTTTTTGTTAGGTTAGAAACTATCGACACAACTCATTTTATATGCATATCGAATAAGTTCATAGTCCTCGTTTGTCTTCCCGCTCGTCAAAGTAACCCGCCATGCTGCTAATAATGATTAGCGTTAATATAATAGCTGTTATTTACCTCATGTCTTACCCATATTAGCCCCATACATGCTTGTCCCTTTTGTCCAGATTTTTTGAGGTTATTGTTTCATGTTTTTCATCAACTGTTATGGAAAATCCACTCTCAATTCGACATGCTCTATGCAATATGGCCGGCCCCTGGCGGCGAATTCCGCAATGCTGGTGCTTGGAAAGTCTTTATGGTTTTGTACTGAAAACGCATAGTGCGGGGCATCGCTGTAAGCCGCAGGAACTGTAACCGGACCGATATATTTTACAGGGGAGGAATTGACAAAGACACTGAAATCAGCAGCAGATAGCATGTCATCTGACCTGGCGGCGATAATAAGCGTTATGTTTTTGTCGGCCGGGATAATGCCGGTATCGATACGCACAGGAATATGCCCACCGTCCAAATCCGTCTGTCTGCTGGACTTGCCGTCCACATTGATTGGCAGAATAGCGCTATTGGCAATACCGGGAGCTTCAATGTCATGGTATGTTACAGCATGCCGGCGCGGCAGTGGCAGCAGAGTTTCCATGCAGCCAAAGTTATTGAGAAGCACGGGATAGTTTTTCCGGGAATTTGGCGTCATATCATCATCGGGCGCACATTTCCCGCAGGCCTCCGGCCCGACGGTATCCATATAATTAAACAGATAGATTTTGTCTGCTCCGGCTGAAAGGTACATTAGAGCGCTGCCGGCGACGATTTCCATGGTCGAAAATTTCATTGGAGCGGCTGGATACGGCCTCATGCCGAGTTCCAGTCCGGCGGCGAGTTCGATGCCTGTTCCCTCCAGCAATTTTTTCCAGAAGTCGATTGACATGTCATTATCAATGCTTTCCCAGCGCGGCGCGGGTACAATCAGATCGACAAGCCGTTCTTTGATCCAGGTCATCACATCGAACCCGAGTTTAAGGGCGGTAACCGGCGAGTGCGGCAGGCGGACGCTGAGCCGGATGTTGTGTCCGCGCTTGCGGGCGGCGGCATCCACCTTCTGCTTTACCGTCCGCATAAAATCGTTGATGACGGCAATGCCATTATGTTCCTGTCCGGGCTTAAAGCAGAATATCTCGCGCATCCAGTCCAGTTCCAGGCCGTCGAAATCGTAGTTCTCCAGGCATTCTTCAATATAATCCATGTAATGCTGACGCACCTGCTCCTGGCCATAGTCGAGACAGTTATTGAAGTAGTTGTCGTAATGATGATGCGTCACCCGGCGAAGTTGTTTGTTATTCAGGAAGAACTCGCTCAACAGGAGATGGTCATCCATATTATTGCAATGACAATCGTTCATGCGGACGGAAAGCCATGAAGTCAGGCCGTCTTTTCGACACTGGTCGAACCAGACGGCGTACATATCCAATTTCTGATTGACGCAAACATCGTAGAGTATTTCGCAATAGGCGCTGGATTCATCGACTTTGCCTCCGGCTTTGTATCGCATGTATTTATCCAACGCAGTTTCGCGAACCCTGGACGGACTGAAGGAGATCATGCCGTTAGTGTTGATTACGAAATCTGTAACCTGAGTATTTTTGTACTGGCTGATGAAAGCCCGTAGCACAGACTCGGTTACTTTGACGCCCGCAGCATAACGTGAATGAATAAAATGATTACAATCTTCATTGATTATGATGCCGCTCATGATAATATCCTTTTCATTTGCATTTTACTGCTGGTTTCGTGCCAGACCTTTTTTGAGTACCCTGGCCCGTTCAGTTTCACAGTTGGCCGGGGCCGGATTGTCTTCCACCCGGCCAAAAGTTTCATCGTGTTCCACGCTCCAGACATTGCACTCGCGGAAACTGTGATAAATCCACGACCACTGATATTCCTCGAAAATATCAATCAGGTCAGTAAGATATTGCACTGCATCCGGGCCTGGAGCCCAGCGCACCACGCTAAATTCTCCGACTATAATCGGAACATGATATTTCAGTTGAAACTGACGCGCTGCCTCCAGATCCTTTTTTATCTGTTCCTTGTTCCATAGCAAACCATTGACAACGCCTGGATACTTTATGCCGGTTTTGGCTTTGACTTCCGCCAGGTCGGTGTCCTTAATATTATAAATTCCCTGATGGGTGAATTCATGCGGACTGTAGAAATGAACACTGTAAATGATGCGGGAATCCGGCAGCGGCTTCATTCCGGCAAAACCCCAGCAAAGTCCGCCGGGGCCAGTTTGATAGATGATCCAGGTTTCCTTGTCGACTTCACGAATGGCTTTAATCGCATTTTTAGCGATATCCCGCCATTGCCGCGGGGCATTCGGCATCTGCGCCCAGTCGAGCGGTTCGTTGTAGAGGTCATAGCCATAGATGACATCGCGATACGGCAGCAGCCGCTCGGCAATGCCCCGCCATACTTTGCTGACTACCGCGGGATTGTCCCAGCAATTGCCGCCTTTGGCAAAAACGCTGCCGCTCAATGTCAACACTACTTTCATTTTGGCGTCGCGGGCCGTCTGCAAATACGTCTCCAACTGGTCCAACTGCTTTTCCCAGCCGGGCCCATATTCAGCCAGCCCGTCCGCTGTATAACTTTCCGGTTTCAGGCTGATCCAGTTGCGAACAACATTGGCGCCCCAGGCATGCAAGTCTGGAAATCCTTTGTGGCTGGGACAGGTGCAGCCGCGCACTATAGCGGGTTGCGGCCGCTGTTTTTCCAGTTCCGCAACGGGGGGGATTCCGGTTTCCACGACCTCCGGCGCCTGTTCAATCCGGATATATTTAATTGCAGAAGCGACCGGTCCAGGTCCCGAAGCCCGGACGATCAGCAACAGCTTCATCGTTTTTTCCAGCCGGAACGGACGCCAGTCGGTTCGCCAGTCGGGCCGCGCAAGATTCAAGTCAAAGAGCAGCGAGTTCATGTTGAAATCTTTCGTAATCTGAACTTGAATGCTTTGCCCCTTGCCGCAGGCGGTAACCAGATAATACCCGGTCGGCAAATCGATGGACCGGTAGATTTTTGCATCCCAGCCGTTGCCGTTCAACTCAAGGTTATCCTCCCGTGGAACGATCGTCATCTGTTTAGTTTTGTTCCAGCCGGCGGCGGCTTCCCCGCCTTTAAATTCATAAATCAGTTTCACTTCAGCGCTTTTTGGCGGAGCATCGTCCGCAACAAGTATTGAAACCGTATTACATATCATCAGCAGTAAAATCCCGATAGTTCGCATCTTCGACTCCTGTAATTTGACAATCAACGTTAATATAGTGGCGGTTATTTGCCCCATGCCTTACCCATGTTTACCCCCCACATGCTTGTTCCTTTTGTCCAGAATTCTCCTGGCTTATAAGATGTCGCGTGACCATCCAGATAGAGCCAGTCACTCATGCCGTTATGGCGTTTCCAGTCCAGAAAAGAAATGGCGGTTCCTGCGGTCCATGCATAAAATTGCCATGCCTGATTGGCACCAGGAGCGACCGCCGCCGTTACACCACTAGTCGTACCGGTGTAAAGGGTATCGGCAACTGCCGCCGCCTGCGCAGGCTTGGATATCTGCCCCATTTTATAACGGTAACTCCATTTGTAACCACTCCATGGGTCCAGTCCTTTTTGCGTGCAAAGCACAATCTGCGGATTCAAGCAGATGCCATAATGGATAGCGTAGAGGTTGTCGGTGGAGGTAACGTCTGAACTCAACATCCCCTGCGGCACCGCCGGGTCGGCAAAAACAGATTTCTGCAGCTTGGCGAAGGTAATATGTTTTTCTGTCAAACCCACATAAGGAGCCAGTTGAGTTATCCAGGCCTGCGAGCCTGCTTTTTCCGGCGGAACATTGTAATCATTATTGTCATTGCTGTAAAACTGAAAACCCTTGCCCATGCTGTTCAGATTATTGATGCAGGTAATCTTTTTGGCTGAATTGCGCGCCTTATTCAGCGCCGGCAGCAGCATTGAGGCCAAAATTGCGATGATGGCGATCACCACGAGCAATTCTATAAGTGTAAAATTCACTCTTACTTGTTTCATCTTTATTTCCCCCTTTGTTTTATTTTTTTAATGTAACTTTCGACTGAAAACAACCGTTTCATAATCATTTTTACTCCCGCGGCTATGTTATTTCATTCCATGGCTTTTTCTTTCTGTACTTTCACGCTCCAGCAGGCCGCTTGGAATCAGAAGATGTTCTCCTTTGGGGCAATTTTGCTTCATCCTCTCTTTCAGAATATTACAGATACTGTCCGCCAGAAACTCCTTGTCATAGGAAACTGTAGTTACGGTCGGCATACTGTAGCGGCATTCAATGTAATCGCCTTCGCCGCATACCAGTATGTCGCGTCCGGGAACGATGCCCTGCTCCTGCAATGCTCCGATTATACCCTGTGCGACAAAGTCATTGTGACCCAAAATCGCGTCAAAAGATTTTAAGTCATGTTCGCGGATGAACTCATAGGCATTGCGCCCCTCATAATATGGAGAGATGTTTTCCGGCATCGGCGGACAGAAGAGCTCACCTGACAATCCGCTTCCCGATGCTGCGAATTCTTTGAATTCGGCGATTTTAGCCTCCGCTTCCACCGCAAAGCCGTTAGGATTATTGCGCTCGATATTCCAGGAACTGACGACGGCCAGGCGTTTAGCGCCCTTTGACACTACATGATTCAACAGCTCGTCCAGATGGCTGGCGCTATCCCAGTATACATAGTCGAGCGGCGGCAGCGAACTGCTCATGCCGCGCGTCTGTATGATCTTGTAATCGGAGATCAACCCCAGCGGAATGTTTCTGCGGACAGACAATTCAAACAACGATGCGTCAAGTCTGCCATAGCAGATCAACGCCTCGGCGTCGGCAATGGTTTCGTTCCAGGCTTCCATGCTGTTCTCATCGGCGACCGCCCTTATCTCCATGCTGAGACCAAGCCGCTGCCGCAATTCGGTTCCCAGGCGGGTGATGAGTTCACTCAACATGGGGTTTTTGCAGGTATCAAATGGATTGCATTCCGGGTTGCCGCCGAAAATAAAGACCACTTTACCGGGAAGAGCACTGTTGCGGCGGAGCTGGCTGCTGGCCGGACTGGGCCGATAGTTTTTAGAACGCATTGCCTCCATGATCCGTTCGCGTTTTGCCGCGCTGATCGGGATCGTTTCGGTACAGTTTATAAAGTTGGAGACGGTGGTCGTGGAGGCCCCGGCCAGCTTCGCGATTGTATTGATGTTAACTCGTTCCTGCATCTATTGTATACCTTGCACGTTAATCGTATATCATGATTATAATAGAAGTCGTGATATTTGTCAACAGGTGATGGGAGAAAAGAGAAAAGATTTTTGAAATGATTCCGCCTGACGTAATCCAACGGCGAAATGCTTTATCTGTTTTTATTTCGCAAAAAGCTAATTTAAGTGTTTAATTGATAGCTATTAACACAATATTTAATTGACAAAATCACTAATAGTATAAAGAAAACACTTATAA
>CAIJKT010000545.1 GCA_903821255.1 uncultured Lentisphaeria bacterium
ATCGTTGAGCGCAATGTTTTCATAACTTTTCTCGCTTTCAACTTTTCACTCCCGCATTCGCGGGCTTCCTCACTCCGATACATTGGAGCCCTGTTGAGCATAACCGTCTTAAAGTTTTAAAACAACATTCTGGACATATTGGATACGCCCAGGCACGCCAGGCACTACAGTAAACCACATTCCGGACAATTTGGACATGTCCTGTGCATAACCATTTTGCCATTATCCTGACCAGTTACCAGTCCCAGCCACACTCCGGTACATTGGAGAGTCTTTGAGCATAAACTGTTTTGCCCCGCGACAGCAGAACAATCCGGACAACCGTCCGCAACTCCGGCCCTTTGGGTTTAACCCGCTTTCAGCTTTTCTCGATTTCAATTCTTCAACTTTAAAATTTCAGAACTTCTTCTGCAATTGTCCTTACATATATAGTGAATTTGTCAACATAATCGGGGCATTTCAGTTCAAATAATGCTGAAAATGCATTTTTGAAACTCATGCTTTGACGGGGAAAAATCGCAGAATTAACCACAAAAGGGGAACGTAAGCAGGGAAATGCAGGGGGGAGTGCTCTGCCCTGAGCATCCCCCTTGTTAATTTATTTATTTTCCACAGAAAATTTTACATTGTCGATTTGCAGCGAGGCATCGCCGTCAAACTGGAAGAGCGGACGGATTTTACCGGTCTTGCCTTTACCGGCATATTCTTTATCCGGAACTTCCAGCGTAACTTCTTTCAATGTCCAGTCCTTCGCATTAATGCTTTCGGTTTCCTGCGTAAAACTGTCAAGCCATTCCGTTTTGGCACTATAAAAATAGACCCCGGCACGAATATTACCGGTTCCTTTTATATAATAGGATATTCTGATTTTATCGCCCGGCTTGACGTCTGTCAGGTTCAGACTGAAAAAATGAACCAGTTCGGATGGTGACGTTTTGATCTCCACGCAGTTCTTGCCGTCCTGTGCGCCTTCGGTTAATACAGTTACTTTGCCGAGCTTGCCTTCAGCTTTGAACACATCATTGTTAACCCATTTGACCGGCATATTGTTATTGTCCAGCGACTCGAAACTGCCGTTGATCTGCAGTTCTTTGAATTCAGCCTGAGCAAGCATGGCAGTTCCGATTAAGGCGGCGATTGCGATTGATTTTCTCATTTGATTTTTCTCCATATTCTTAAATTATTTAAGCGGCTGTTATTACTATAATCATAATTTTGCCAATTTACCATTCCATTAAATCCGCTATTTTATCAATACATGCGGCCTGGATGACGATGCGTTTGTTGCGGCGGACGGTAACGGGAAACGGTTTTCCTGCTCCCGGTCGCGGATGGAATAGTGAAAGCAGAACAAGTACATCATACAAGTCTTTTGTCAACCCGCATGAACACAAAATACACCCCTTACATCACAACTGGGATAAATAGGTGTTCGGCAACCTTAGGAGTTGTTAAGAAGTAAACTTGACAACTCCTTAACTCTCCATTTCCGGACTTTTCGTGGTTTCAAAAAAAAACGTTAACAGCATAGCCGCTTGACTGTCATGCCGTGATGTTACCGTAATGTCATGCTTTCTCCGATTCATCGAACGCGCGGTTGGTCGGGCGCCGGCCCTTTTGAATTTTTATTTTACATCCCATGTGTATGCAGTTCCTTATCATCCGCCGCCGCTTCCGGCGGCGGATAAGTTCTTGTTTATTTTGCAATGACGAAAATCTTTTCCAGAATGTTGTTGCTTTCGTTTGCTTCCGTGACCTTGCCCGTACTGTCGGCCGTCACCCTTACCTTGCAGGTCCCGGCGGTGGTGGTGACGTTGTTCAATTTTAATGCAACGGTCGCACCTTTCGCCAGATCATCGTAATTTACGGTACCGGCAGGACTGCCGTTGACATAAACCGCCGCAGTCTGCACTCCGGCTCCGGCCGCGGTCGGCCCGACCCCGGCATTGGCGATGGTGAAGTTCACCGTCACTTTCCCCGCTTTGGTTGAAGACAGCGTGATTGCAGTCACTTTCAGATCAGGACGGTTATCCAGGAAAAACGCCGCGGAGTTGATATTATTGCCTTCGCGGGTTTCGAGCAGCTTGCTTTTGGCATCCGCCCAGACCATGATGGTGGTCTGCTTCCCGGCGGTGATGAAGCCGCCGTTGATGGTGGAGCTCAGCGTGACCGACGCTTTGGGCGCCAGATTGCCGAATGACACCATGTCCATTTTAATGTTGTTCAAATAAACCTTCGCCACCAGATCTCCCGCCGCGACA
>CAIJKT010000546.1 GCA_903821255.1 uncultured Lentisphaeria bacterium
GAACTTAAATAACAACTCAATAAAGCTTGATTCCGAAAATAGAATTCTAAATGAAGCCCAGCGGAATAAAAAGCTTTGGAAAGACAGGAATGATTTGTCCTGTGAAATATGGTCGCGCTGGGATAATCAAATGCTGTACTTTCTTGTCAAAGCAAAAGACGACATTATAGTTCAGGATTTAGAAACCCCTTTTATGGGAGACTGTGTGCAATTATTTTTCGATTGTGACACGGTCAAAGATATGGAAAATATAATTTTCAACGAAGATGACATTCAGCTTTGCTTCGTGCCTTCAAATGGTAGTCAGGAAGGAATAATGTCATTAATCTCCGCGAACAAGGGTTTAACAAAGGACGGAATAAAATTTGCCAGCCGGAAAACTCAGGACGGATATGTCATGGAAATAGGAATCCCCGCAGCAACGCTTATGCATAAAACATTTACGTCTGGAACTGTTCTTGGATTCAACGCTGCGATTGACGACAAAGACGCGCCGGGGGCTAAGAGAAAAACAGAAATGATATGGACTGGCAGGGACGATAAAACCTGGTCTCTCACTGACCGCCTGGGTTATATAATTTTGAAGTAATTTCAAAATTGGTATATAATGAAAACTCTATCTAAATAACATTCGTTACTGAAATCTTTGTGGATCCGGACATAAGTTGCAGATTACTGCGACAGGACCGGAAAACCTGATACCGGTGCTTGATTCATCTGACGGCACACTGATTGTTTCCGCTGTTTACAACGGAACATCGGTTAATAAATCAGAATATTAAATAGCAATTGCGCGCAGATTCCTTTAGATTAAAATATGGCAATTGCAATAAAAGGAGACGAACCGCCAAACTGATACGTCTTAGTTATACAATTATATCGTCTGGTAAGTATGATACTGGTTGAAAAATCTATAAACAATTAAGGGAAAAATGTCAACATCATTTACAGAACAAGGCGCGTTTACAATCGGTTGCAACTATTGGGCATCCCATGCCGGCACATTCATGTGGTCGGATTGGAAACCAAAAATTGTAGAAGCAGATCTTAAACAATTGTCCGAATCAGGCCTGCAGGTATTGCGGGTTTTTCCTTTGTGGTCGGATTTTCAACCATTGACCAATCTTAAAACTGGAAAGGGCATTCCGATGGAATACCGGATGGGAGAAAGTCCCTTGCCGGATACGGAAGCAGGTCAGGCAGGAGTTTCTGAGGAAATGATGCAGAGGTTCAAATTCTTCGCTGACACCGCGGATAAATACAATTTAAAACTAGTTGTTGGGCTTCTTACCGGATGGATGAGCGGAAGGCTTTTTTTACCTCAGGCTTTTGAAAATCTAAACGCGCTCACTACTCCTTCTGTTATTATTTGGGAAACGCGCTTTGTCAAATATTTTGTCAAATATTTCAAGAATCACCCGGCAATTCTTGCTTGGAATCTGGGTAATGAATGCAACTGCCTGGGAAAAATTAATTCGCGTGATGAAGCATGGCTTTGGGCCTCGCAAATAACCAATACCATAAGAGTTGCAGACAATTCGCGTCCAGTAGTTTCAGGGATGCATGCCATGAAACTGACCGCCGCCAATGGCAACTGGACAATTCACGATCTGGCGGAAATAACTGATGTGCTGACAACTCACCCCTATCCGGCATTCACACCACACTGTAATCAAGACCCGATAAATGAAATCCGCAACGGCCTGCACGCGACAGCCGAATCCTGTATGTACGCAGACGTTGGAAATCGTCCATGCATAGTGGAGGAAATAGGCACGCTGGGACCAATGATATGCAGTGAGCAGGTTGCGGCCGATTACATGCGCACTGTGCTGTTCTCCACATGGGCGCACGATTTGCGTTCAATCCTGTGGTGGTGTGCCTACGACCAGGATCATTTGGAACATGCCCCTTATGACTGGTACACGAATGAAAGGTTTCTCGGACTTTTCAGAAACAACAGAGAGCACAAACCTGTACTGTTAGAATTTGAGAAATTTAGAAAGTTTCTTGACAAAGCTCCGAAATTACCGCCACGTACCCGTGAGGCTGTTTGTATTCTTTCCGAAGGCCAGGACCACTGGGGAACAGCGTACAGTTCCTTTATTATGGCAAAACAAGCAGGTCTGGACATTGATTTCCAGTATGTTAGCCAGCCATTGAAAAAGAGTTCCCTGTATTTGGTACCTAGTGCCGCACAATTTGCATTCCCGCGTCGCAAATGGTTGGAGTTGTTGGAAATAATCAAGAATGGGGCAATTCTTTACATATCATATGGTGAGGAAATGCCCATTCCCTTTGAACAACCCTTTGGTCTGGAAGTACAAACGAAAGAAATAAGAACTGCAAACGTTGAGTTTGATATTTCCGGAGAAAAGTTTTTGCTGCCCGCCAAAACAAAAATGAATATAAAGGCGACAACTGCCAAAATTATTGGTCGGGAAAACGACGGTAATCCCATTCTCACCGTCAACAAATATGGTAAGGGGGAAATATATGTTATGGGGTTACCTGTTGAACAGGCACTTAGCGGAATACCGGGAGCGTTTCATAAAACGGATGCCCTCCACTGGCATTCTTTATACAAGATTTTTGCCGAAAAATTTACCAACACCAGAGCAGCAACGAAAAACAATCCGCAAATAGGAATAACTGAACATCAGGAAAACGATAAATCCAGATATGTCGTTCTCATAAATTACGGTTCAAAAAAAGCTGCACCTGGTCTAGTAATAAAAGATGGCTGGACGATATCAAGTGTCATCTCTGGAGGGAAAAATATAGGCAGCAAAGGATTTGAAATCCCCGGAAACAGTGCAGTTGTTCTACATTTAAGAAAACGCTGAATTGCGCAAATCAATAAAGGAAGTACTATTGCCGAATAAGGATGAAAACTGACTCATGGAGGAATTCTTCAGGTATTCGTGCAGATTGATGCCGGCTGTTATTGGCGATTGCGGACTAAAGATATGGTAATATAAATATTAAAAAGGCAGGCGTTTATGGTCTCTCACAGAGCAAGAGTGCTGGCGGCACTAGAATTTCGGCATCCGGACAAAATTCCGGTTATTTATCATCCCTCCAAAAGCGGGTTATATGTTCACGGTCAAAAACTGCTTGATCTGTTCAATGCCTTTCCCCCTGATAATCCGATTACTTTCGGATCCATTCCCAATCCCGCTCCGGGGACCATAACCCCGGACGGCGAGTATCATGAATTGAAAACGGATGAATGGAACATCGAATATGAATTCCGCATCTTTGGTATACAAGGACATCCCTGCCGCTACCCGTTTGCCAGCTGGAAGGAGGCGGAAGAATTTATTTTCCCGCCTTTCGGGATTACTCCGGAACAAAGGCGGAATATATTGGAAAAAAAGAAAGAATATCTGACTTCCGGTTGCTGGATTTCTATTTTCGAAAAACTGCATGCTCTGCGGCCTTTTGACGAAGTATTGATGGATGTTTTTACCGAAGATCCATTACTAATGCGATTTCTCGACCGGATTGTTGAATATTGGGAACAGGTCATTGCGGTTAATCTTGAATCCGGACTTGACATAATCTGTTTCGGGGACGACTGGGGTATGCAGACTTCGCCGCTAGTATCGCCTGAACTGTTCCGGAAAATTTTCAAGCCACGTTATGAAAGGCTGATGCGCCCGGTTCACGCAGCCGGTACTAAAATCCAATTCCATTGCTGCGGTCAGGTTGGAGATATCGGCAATGATTTGCTGGATCTCGGTATTGATATCTACTGGCCGCAGATAAAACTGTATGAAAATAATGTTGATTTAGTGAAGCGGAGCAGGCGGGAAGGTGTTACTCTGCTGATTCACCCTGATCGTCAGCATTTGGTTCCCAAAGGTACACCGGAGCAAATTGATGCGGAAATCCGGAAATATGCAGACATTTATCATGAATTGGGTGGTGGCGGTATTTTCTATATTGAAATTGAAAATGACGCACCATGGGAAAACGTCAAAGCTTTAATCGAGGCTGTTCATCGTTATCGGTAGTTTTTGACATACTGCGTGAAAAGCGCTGCCAATACCGCAAATATATAGAATATGAGGCAGACATTCGTGTGTATTAATATGTGCGAGTATTTTCTTGCCATTTTCTTTGCCGCTTTAAGGTCTGCAATATACTTCTCGGCAGCCGCATCCTTGGCGTTCTCCTGCGCTGCTTTGGCCTGGCCAGTAGTAGCCTGTGTTGCGGGCGTCAAATAATGCGGATACCGGTAATGCCAAATTCAACGAAACAATAATCATCGTTCCACTCCACCTTTCCGCCAGCCCATGTC
>CAIJKT010000547.1 GCA_903821255.1 uncultured Lentisphaeria bacterium
GACCTCCCGGTAAAATCCTTTACCTCGATTTGAGTCTGGGCCTGATAAAGATAATGACCGGGCGGGATGTTCACGGAAATCTCAATCTTGCCGCCTTTTCTTTCGCATGACCACTTGAACGGACTTGCTGCCGATGCATTGAATACAAAACAGATGATTGTTGTCAGCAGCAAAAAATACTTCAAAATTTACCTCCGGTTCAGGTTATCGGGCAGCTATATTACTTTTTGCCTTTGGCGAGCAGTTCCTTGATGTGTGCCACATATGCGGCGGCGCCGCCTTCCCGATAGCTGGTTTTAGCAATTACATTGCCTTTGCCGTCCACCAGGACAACTGTCGGAAAGCCTTCAATTCCATACTTTTCCGCCAGCTTGTCATTGGCCGCCTTTTCTGCTGCCGGAAGTTCTTTTGTCCTGGGGAAATCCACCAGCATCAGCACCAGATTGTCTTTGGCGTAATCTTTGAATGCCTGTTGTGAGAATACTTCTTTGTCCAGCTTTATACACCAGCCGCACCAGTCAGAACCGGCAAAATCCATCAGAATGGCCTTGTTTTCTTTTGCGGCTATTTTCTTGGCGGCTTCAAAATTGGTCTGCCAGCCGTCATCCGCGGCAAAAACTGGCATCGATAATAGGCAAAACAGTGTTAACACAGTCAGGAGTTTCATTTTTGAGTTTCCTTTCGTTATTAATTTATGCCTGCTTTATATAAAGCTTATGTACTAAACATATAACGTGATTTATGAAGATTTGCAATAGCATTTCAACGATTGACGGCACAAAACATTAAGTTATTTTATGGCTGTTCATCAATATTCCTATTGACTTATTTCAATCATGCACTATAATTACTTTGTAAAATGAATTAACAAAGTTTAAAGACTGAGAACTTTTTATGGATAAGACAAAATCCAATCAGAAAAGCCGCAGACAGATTCTGAGGTTGATCAAGGACTCCGGACAGATATCCAGGGCCGAACTGGCCAAGCTGACCGGACTGACCCGCCCTACGGTGTCGGCGATCATCAATGAACTCAATCTGCTGGGCCTGATCAGCGAAACCGGCAAAGGCGAATCCTGCGGCGGCAAACGCCCGATCATGCTGGAATTAAATAAAAAATCCTTCTACGCGGTCGGCATCGACCTCGGCGACGACTTTCAGATACGCGGCGTGCTCTGCGATTTGCACGGCAATGTCGTCAGACGCGAAGAGCTGGAATATGAAAACCGCTTTGAATGTATTCTCGAGGTGCTTGGCAGACTCATTGAAAAGCTTACTGCGGGAACAGATCCGCAGAAAGTCAAAGGGGTCGGCATTGCAATTTCCGGGATCGTGGACACGGAAGCAAATGAAGTGATCAGCAGTAAAACTTTTGATATAGAAAACAAAAAACTGGCGAAAAAACTGGCAGCCCGCTGCTCGTTCCATGTCATCCTGGAAAACCGCCCCAATGCCGCGGCGCTGGCTGAAACTGAATTCGGGGCCGGGAAAAATTTCCGCAACCTGGTCTATATCACCAGCGGGCGCGGCGTCGGCGCCGGTATCGTCATTGACGGCAAGATTTTCCGCGGCAGCTTCGGCACCGCCGGGGAAATCGGGGAAATGCTCGTGCCGGAACCGTCCGGCAACGCTGTCGCCGGCAAGTGCTTCCTCCAGGAAATGACCCGGACGAAAGCCATCTGCGAGGCCGCCGAAAAAGTCAAGCGCCGGAAAATTACTTATCAGGAGATACTTCAGGCGTATCAGGACGGAGATCAGGAGATCATCGTCATCATTGACAAGAACGCCGAATATATGGCTTACGCGGCGCAACTGGTGGCCAAACTTCTCAATCCGGAAGCAATTATCCTGGGCGGACGGGCGCTGGAACTGGGCGAAAAATACTTCGCCAGCTTCAAAAAATATTTTGACTCAGGCTTTGCCTGCAGCGACGCCAGCAATAAAACCGAGGTCAGATATTCCGCCTGCGGCAGACTGGGTGTCGCCGTCGGCGGCGCGGCGGTAGTGCTTGATATGGTCATGAATTTTAAAGTATAAACTTTTAAGAACTTAATAATAAACCAGCTTGGAGGCTATGGAATGATTCAAACTCAAAAACCGTTGGAATTGACGATTATCGGCGCGGGCATGATCGTAAACGATCTGCTGCTGCCGTCGGCGCTGCATCTGCAGCGGCTGGGCGCGGTAGGCGAAATCACCGTCTGCGACATGCGCGTCGGCGCGCTCCGTGCGCTTAAAGAATCCAAAGACATCCTGGAAGCGTTTCCCGGACAGAGCTTCAACACCTGCCCGGAACTCGGCGAAGGCGATTCCAGCGACCCCGCGGTGTACCGCCGCATACTTGAAAAGAAAGCGCCTTACGGCCTGGTGATCGTCGCCCTGCCCGATCAACTGCACTACCGCGTCGTCAAAGACGTCCTGCAGTACAACCAGCACATCCTGTGCGTCAAGCCGCTGGTGCTGAAATACGAACAGGCGATTGAACTCGAAGAGGAAGCTTTCCGCCGCGGCTGTTTTGTCGGGGTTGAATACCACAAGCGTTTCGACCGCCGCGCCCTGCTGGCCAGGAAACACTACCGCGCCGGCGACCTCGGCGATTTCGCGCTGGGCGAATCCAAACTGATCGAGCCCTACTACTACCGCCATTCCAATTTCCAGAACTGGTTCACCTGCGAAAACACCGACCCCTTTGTCTATGTCGGCTGCCA
>CAIJKT010000548.1 GCA_903821255.1 uncultured Lentisphaeria bacterium
GAATATAGTATCTCCTGTCTGGACGGCCCCGGCCCGTTTTATGATCAGAATTTTCTATAAATAAATAAAGAAATTGTAAATGAAGCGAGAAGATTACAGCGGAGAAATATTTCTAACGTTTGTCGAGTTTTTCTTCGCGGTGTTACTGCTGATTTGCTGCGGCGGATTGATTTATTTTAATGCGCATGAAACCTCCCCGGAGCAGCAGCAGCTTTTACGCCTGGAATTTATGCCGGTGTTTCGAGATTTGCTGCAGCCTGAGCTTCGGGAACGCACAACTTTTATTTATTTGACGCTGCTGAGCATACCGGTCTGCCTGGCGGTTATTTATATTTGTAATGCCTTGCGGAACCTGAAGCGGCGGCTTGAAACACCTTCCATGCTTATGAAGACAACTCTTATGAATATTTTCATATTAATAATCATGACTGTCTGTTTCTACCAGCCGCAAATTCATCCGCAATTCCTGTATATACTTTTTGATCCGGTATGGGATCATTATATTTTACTGCTGCTTGTTCCGGCGTTGTCTCTGGCTGCCGTTTATGCATTGTTCAAAGTAAATCTGAATTACTGGTGCGGAAAATTCATTTTCCCGCTGCTGCTGCTTATTCCGCTGCTCCAGATTTTATGCAGCCGGCTGTACTCCCTGGATATTGTCAGCCATGAAGTTCCTGACCATCCGAACGTCATTGCCTATGCGCTGTCTCAAGCGGCGACCGGATGCACCGATTACCATCAATATGGTTTTTATCATAGAATGCTGGCTCCGCTTTTCAGAATAATTCCGCCAAATATGTTTAATATTTCGGTCGTGATGGGACTCTTTTTTATGACCGGCTGTTTCGCCGTTTACTGGGTGCTGTTCAAAAGCATGAAAAATAAAGTTTTGATCCCGGCTTTTGCGCTGATCCTTTTTTTTACGACTGGCACATGGTTGTTTCTTGACCGTGGAAGACAATTAAGCATAGACCCGTGTTTTACTTATTATCCCGTGCGTTTCATTTTTCCGGCATTGTCCGTGCTGCTCTTTTTCTGCTTGATTTATTTAAGAAAAAAATACATTGCCATTTTATGCGGAATAATCGCGGGCCTGGGCCTGTGGTGGAATATTGATTCCGGGATTGCGGCTTTCGCCGCGTTTCCCGCTGTTATGGGTTTGGAATTTATTTTTTCAAAAGAGCGACGGGCGGTACTGGTGCAGTCAGCCTCATTTCTGGGGTCGGCTTTTTTGGCTTTTTTTGCGCTGCTGATTATTTTCAGTCTCCAGCAGGGATGCATGATTTCTCCGGAGGCATCGCTGAAATATATCAACCTTTTCTCTGCCGCCGGTTTCGGGATGATGCCTTTGCCGGCCCCGCCCGCACCATGGTGCGTGTTCGCCGGGATTTATCTTTCAGGCATTATCGTCGGATTGCGTTTTTTTGCTGCCGGACGGTTTAATATTTTAGCTAAAATGTCCATTTACCTGTCGGTGCTGGGGATCGGATTGTTTACTTATTATCAGGGCCGGTCACATATTTGGAATCTTCCAACGGTAATCTGGCCCGCGTTGATGCTGATGTTCATTTATACCGACCGGATTATCAGGCTGGTTAAAGCCGGACTGGTTAACCGACAGTTTAAAATGCTGGTATTTCCCGCTGTCTTTTTTTCGGTCTGCGCGGCGGCGACCGTTGCCTGGGACACCGGAATGATTGCGGCAGGCGTCGAACGTACCTGCCGGAGGATTATAACGCCGGACGAGGCGTGCCCGCTGGAGCGGAATGTCCGGTTTATTCTGGCGAATGCCGGCGAGAACAAGGTTGTCAATATCGCAAGTTACATGCAGGGGGTCTATTACGCCGAGACCGGGCTGCGGGCGGGAATCGCAGATTTTGGAATGGTTGAATTATTCTTCATCAAAGACTGGACCAGAATTGTAAAGGAACTGCAGCAGGCTAAAGCTCCATTGTTTATCGCCAGGCCGATGGCTGGTGACTGGATATATAAATGCTATAAGCTGGAAGCGGTAAGCCAAGACGGGTCGCTTATGTACTTTACTCCTCTATCAGCCCCGGCCGTCAAAGATAACAACCCGGCGACAAACACTTTAACTGCTCCTGTGCTCCGTTAATGATATAATTTCTTTGCGTATTTTGTGTTTTCAGAACTCGAACATTGAATCATTTTATTTCAGGCATTATATTTGGAGCGCTGATTATATTTGGAAGGAAGATTGAAAATTGAAAAAAATGGTGATGTTATTGTCATTACTCCTGCTGCTGGCATTTTCCCTGGCGGCGGAGCCCGTCATTGGCAGAGTGATATGGGTATATGACGGTGATACCTTCCTGCTGCAGGACGGGCAGAACACCCTGGAAGTCAGACTGTGGGGCATTGATGCGCCCGAATATAAACAGCCCTGCGGCAGAGAGGCAACTAAATTTCTGATACGGTTGATCAAAGGCAAATTTGTCAGCGTGGAAAAAGTGGATCAGGACAAATACGGCAGAATTGTAGCAAAGGTTTATCTGGAAGAAATTTATATAAATCTTGAAATATTGAAAAACGGCTATGCCTGGTGGTATCAGCATTTCGCGCCGAAAGAGCGGACTTTCCGCGATGCCGAAGTGGAGGCCAGAAATCAAAAAAGCGGTTTATGGCGCGACCCCAATCCGATCAACCCGCGCGAATGGCGCGAACAACATCCGGACCAGGATAGAGAAAAACAGAAAACGCCGCAGCGCTGATTGGTTTCAGCCATTAATACCCGTGATTAGCGAGGGAATTATGATCAGATTCGGACTGTGCTGCATTTTCCACGACCATCCAGTCAAATTCCGGCATATCAGCGCCGCCAATCTGGTCAAACTGCCGGAGGCTGAACGCCGCCGTAAACTGTCGTCCATCTGCCTGTATAATTCATTTGAACTTGAAAAAGCGCTGCTGACCGTGGATTCGCTGAGCATCGGCGCATTCCGGATAAACTCGCAAATCCTTGCATATCAAATTCATACGCATAAGAATCCTTAGGAAATAGCTTGTCGTATTCCTGTCTAATTTTCCTAAGTAGTTCAAAGTA
>CAIJKT010000549.1 GCA_903821255.1 uncultured Lentisphaeria bacterium
CCGGACTTGGCGATGGTGCCGATATTGACTACGACTTCATCTTCTGTCATGCCGATACCGTTATCGCGGATTTTTATCAGATTATTGGTTTTGTCGATTTCCAGTCGCACCGCCCACTCACGACTGATGTCCTTATTGGTCAGCGCTTCAAATCTGGCCTTGTCTATGGCATCTGCCGCGTTGGCGATCAATTCCCGCAGGAAGATATCTTTGTTGGAATAAAGTGAGTGAATCATCAAGTCCAGCAGATGCTGAACCTCGGCTTTGAATTTTTTAGTTTGTCCTGACATTATACTGTCTCCTGTTAAAATTTTAAATTAATTGTTTTTATATTCTGAACCTATAATATATAGTTCAAATCTGCTTAATTTCAACTCTTAAACTGTATTCTGTGATTTTCAACTGGAATTATTACCATATTCCTGTTATAGTGTAGAACATTAAAGTAAAGAACAATGGGGAGACCGGTTCAATGTTCGGAGTTAATTTCTTTCAAAAGAGTAATTTAAAACATAAAGACGCCGAGGTCAGACTTGCCACGCTTGAGCAAATTTCTCCAATCGAGAAAGAATTGATATTTGAAATGGCATCTGAAGACCCTGATCCCAATTTAAGAATCGCAGCCATTGCGAAACTTGAAGATGTGGAGTTGCTGGAAAAGCTTCTGGCTGTTGAAACGGACACGGCAGCAGTCAATTCCCTGAAAGACAAACTTAACCGGCGTTATTCCGGTCTGGTAATGTCGGGAGCTTCGGATTCCGATCTCTGCGGATATGTTGAAAAGATAGATGACGAACATCTGCTGGCGACAATTGCCTGCAGCAATATCTCCACCGAAGTATCCTCGTGTGCCGCTGCCAGAATTAAATCCAAGGATCAGATCATTAAAGTGCTCCGGAATCTGCATGATGATATTCTGGGAAACGAGCTTCTCGCCCGCCTTGATGATGAAGAATCGCTGGAAGCGGCATCGGCGTCATCTTGTTCCGAGCCGGTTAGGAAAGCCGCGGATGAAAAACTCAAAGAATTACAGCATCATGAAGCGTCGCAGATTCAAGAAGCTGCCGCAGAAGAGACCAGGAAAAACTCCGGCATGTCGGATGACCTGAAAAACCTTATTCATGAGCGCGAAAAAATTTGCGAAAACATAGAAAACGCAGTTGGCCGCCAGGATTCTGAAACTGTCCGGAGCGTCGGTCAGTGGAAACAGGAATGGGAAATCATTGAACTGCTGCCGCCGCGATATATGGAAATCCTGGATAAGCGGTTCAAAAACGCCTGTCTGAAATTTGAGGATGGCATTAAAGACGCCATCCACAAAGTTGCCGTAAGAAAAGAGAAGCTGGGCCTGCTGGATGATATCTGCATAAAGGCGGAAGCGCTTGCATTGCGGGAGATGCTCGGCAAGGATGTCAAATTGTTGCACGGACTGGAGGAATCCTGGAAAAAGACGGCGGCAGGACTTCAGGATATCGAATTGATGGAATCAAAATTCAGATCAGCCTGCGAAAGAATACATAACAAAAGCAATGATGAACAGAAAATTATTGAGGATGCAGTTAAAACGTTGAAAGATTCCTGTGATGAAATCCAGAATTTTATTAGCGACAAGCTGCCGGAAAAATTTAAGGAACGGCGGATTGAACTGGAACGGATAGTAAAACAGGCCGCCGCGGTTCTGCCTGATGATTCCGCGGACAGGCAACTGGTTGCTGAATTTATCCACCGCAACAAGAAATATTCAGTATTGCTGCATAACCGCTATGAAGCCAGGGATTTTGAGCGCTGGGAACATTATACATTGAAACTGGATTTGTGCAAACTGGCTGAAGCGTTACTGAACGTACAGGACATGCAGGAGGTTTCGGACAAGCTTAAGGAGCTTCGCGACCGCTGGCAGAAACTCGGGCATGTCCCGCCGGAGAAAACAGAAGAAATATGGCAGCGTTTCAAAGCCGCCAGCGATGTCCTGCAGCAGCGCTGCAATGAATTTTTTGAAAAGCGGAATAAAGAACGAGAAGAGACCGCACAGAAAAAGAACCTGATTTGTGAGGAAGCCGAACTGCTGTGCAACTCGACCGAATGGGGCGAAACCGCCGACAAAATCAAGAATTTGCAGTTGCAATGGAAAGAGGCCGGATTCTGTCATTCGCACACAGAGAAAGAACTTTATCAGCGCTTCCGAAACGCATGTGATATTTTCTTCAATGCCCGTAAAGTTCACTATGATTCGATTCGGGATATTCGCGATCAGAATGCGCAATTCAAGAAGAATTTGTGCGAAGAGGCGGAACGTTTGATTCAGATGCCTCATGAAGATGCACACCGCAAAATAAAGGTGCTCTGGGACCAATGGAAAAAGGCGGGCCATGCCGGCAAAGATGAAAGCCGTTTATATGAACGCTTCCGCAGTGTCTTTGATAAGTATTACGGAGAAATGCGTGAAGAACGTGCAGTAAACATGGAGAAAAAGCAAAATTTATGCAATGAACTGGAAGCATTGTTGAATTTTCCGCCGGATATAGCTGTACTTAAAGATAAAGTAAAACAGATCAATGACAGTTGGAGCCGCATCGGCGAAATTCCCCGCGATAAAGAGGATGAGATTTACAGGCGGTTCGATTCGCTCAGCGAAAATCTGAAGAAAGTCATTAATCAGAGCCGCCGCGAAAAATTCAGATGCCTGATTACAGGGCAGGGGGCGCGCGAAAAACTTCTTGCATCGCTGATTGAATCATTTTCCGCCGGCTGTAGCGAGTTTCCGGATAATGTAAAAAATGAATGGAACAGTCTCGGTCAGGGTGGCGCTGAATTTAACTGGATTGAAAATCTGTTTAATAAAACCTGTGACGCATTTGCGGCCGGCGACAAGGCGTTTTTTGACGCTCTTGCCGCTAAGCAGCCATCTGCGTTTAAGAGTAAAAAAATGCTTTGTGCGGAGCTGGAGCAGATTGCCGGTTGCGCCGCTGCGGCTGAAGAGGCCGAACCTTTAAGCAATGAATCTCTTGCCGATGAACTGCGGATGGCCTTTCAAAACAATTTTGGTTCTGTTGTCAAAGAGGCCAAGCCGCAGGATAATAATTCCAGGGTGAAAGATATCCGATCAAAATGGTTCTCTGCCGGGATTGCTCATACCGCGGAAATAGATGCGCTTACCGCGCGTTTCCTCCATGCAGATGAAATCTTTTCCGGGAAAAATGAGTGCTGATCATTTAAGATTGATTAGTTATTTTACCTTCAGCAGACGTTTGATCCGGCTTTTTCGGCTTGAATATCCGAAGCACGACTACGAAAAATAGCGGGATATAAAAAACTGCCAGCACCGTCGCTGTAATCATCCCGCCCATAACACCGGTTCCGATGGAGTTCTGGGCACCGGAGCCTGCTCCGGTGCTGATTGCCAGCGGCAGCACCCCGAGAATGAAAGCTAAAGATGTCATCAAAATGGGACGCAGCCGCAACCGCGAGGCTTCAAGTGTCGCATTGATCAGTCCGATTCCATGTTCCAGGCGGGCCTTGGCAAATTCCACAATAAGAATGGCATTTTTGGCGGACAACCCTATAATTGTCAGCAAGCCGATCTGAAAATAGACATCGTTGGATAACCCCCGGAATGTGGTTGCCAGCAATGCCCCGATTATGCCGAGCGGCAATACCAGCATTACGGAAAATGGAATTGACCAGCTTTCGTAAAGCGCTGCGAGACATAAGAATACCACCAGAATCGAGATTGCATACAACAGCGGAGCCTGCGAACCGGACATCAGTTCCTGATAGGACAGACCTGTCCACTCGAAGCCTATACCGAGAGGCAGTTGCGCGGCTATCTGCTCCATGGCCGCCATTGCGTCGCCTGAACTTTTGCCCGGTGCTGCCATGCCCATGATTTCAATCGATGGAAAGCCGTTGTAACGTTCAAGCCGCGGGGAGCCATAGATCCATCGGCCCTGGGCGAACGAAGAAAATGGCACCATGGTGCCGACATTATTGCGGACATACCATTTATCCAGATCTTCCGGCTGCATCCTGTAAGCGGCATCCGACTGAAGGAAAACTTTTTTGATTCGCCCCCTGTCGATGAAGTCGTTGGTGTAGATGCCGCCCCAGGCAGATGAGAAGACATTGTGGACGTCGTTTACGGAAAGCCCCAGCGCGCCGACACGGCCCCAGTCAATATCTACTTTAAATTCCGGCGTGTCATCCATCCCGTTGGGACGTACCATCATAAGATTGGGGTTTTGAGCTGCCATGCCCAGAAGCTGATTTCGCGCCTCCAGCAATTTATCATGGCCAAGTCCGCCGCGGTCCTGCATTTTAAAATCAAAACCATTGGCATTGCCTAATTCGATTGCCGCCGGAGGCGGAAAGGCGAAAACCATTGCATTGCGGATACGCGAGAATGCCGCCATCGCTTTGCCTGCTACTGCTCCGACCCGAAGATCCGGCCTGTTGCGCAAATTCCAGTCTTTGAGTTTGGCAAAGGCGATGGCTGAATTCTGGCCTCTGCCGGCAAAACTGAATCCGGCCACGGCGAAGACGGAATCCACAGCATCCTTCTGATCTATGAGTAAATGATTCCTGACCCGGTCAATTACTTTAAGTGTCTGTTCCTGGGTTGATCCAGCCGGAAGCATGATTTGCACGAACATAATACCCTGGTCTTCATCCGGCAGGTAGGCGGTCGGCAGGCGCATGAAGAGGAATCCTATTACCCCTATGACAATCAGATACAGCAGTATATAGCGTATACTACTGTTCAGCATAAGCCCGACGATTGATTGATACCGGTCGCGGCTGCTGTTGAAAATATTATTGAACCATTTGAAAAATGGACGGAAGATAAATAGTCCGCTTTCGGTAGCCTGATGTCCTTTTTCCACAGGTTTGAGCATTGTGGCGCAAAGCGACGGCGTAATTATCAGCGCTACCACTACAGACAAGATCATACAGGAAATGATGGTGATGGAAAACTGGCGGTAGATAACCCCGGTGGAACCGCCGAAAAAGGCCATTGGCACAAATACGGCTGACAGCACCAGCGCAATTCCCACCAGCGCCCCGGATATTTGGCCCATTGACTTTCTGGTGGCCTCTTTGGGCGAAAGCCCTTCTTCGCTCATTACCCGCTCCACATTCTCAACGACCACAATCGCATCATCAACCAGCAGACCGATAGCCAGCACCATGGCAAACATCGTCAGTGTATTGATGGAAAACCCGAACAGCTTGAGCACCGCGAAAGTTCCCAGAAGCACGACAGGTATTGCAATAGTAGGAATCAGAGTTGCCCTGAAATTTTGCAGAAACAGGAACATTACTAAAAAGACCAGCAGGATTGCTTCCGCCAGCGCTTTGATTACTTCTTCAATGGATATTTTTACAAACGGGGTGGTGTCGTATGGATACACCATTTTCATGCCTTTGGGATAAAACTTGGCCAGTTCATTCAGTTTGGTTCTGACTGCAGTGGCTGTGGAAAGCGCATTGGCTCCGGTGGCCAGTTTAATTGCCATCCCGCCCGCCGGTTTGCCGTTATAGGTTCCAACCATGTCATAATTCTCGCTTCCCAGCTCAATCTTTGCCACTTCCTTTAATAGCACCTTGGAGCCGTCACTATTGGCCCGTAAAACGATTTGTCCGAAATCTTCCGGGGTCTGCAGAAGACTCTGAATGTTGATTGTGGCATTCAATTGCTGTCCTATGGAGGAAGGGGTTCCGCCGATTTGCCCGGCGGAAACTTGTACATTGTGGGTCTGAATCGCCTGTACTACGTCATCAGGCGTCAGTTGGAAATTGTAGAGTTTGTCCGGATTCAGCCATATCCGCATTGCGTACTGCGAGCCGAATGTTGTTACTTCGCCGACTCCCTGGACACGGCTTAACGGGTCCTGAATGTTTGCCACAATATAATTGGTCAGGTCTTCGCGGTCCATGCTTGAATCTTCAGAGACGAATCCTATCACCATGAGAAAATTCTTGGTTGACTTTGTAACTCTGATCCCCTGGCGCTGAACTACCTGCGGCAGTAGCGGCATGGCCAGTTGCAGCTTGTTCTGGGTCTGTACCTGGGCGATGTCCGGATCGGTGCCGGCGTCAAACGTCAGCGTGATGGTCGCATAACCCGCTGAATCGCTGGTGGATGAGATATAGCACAGGTGGTCGATTCCGTTCATTTTCTGCTCGATGACCTGGCTGACGGTATCTTCGATTGTTTTGGCCGATGCCCCCGGGTAGAATGCGTCTATGGATATTTCCGGCAGGGCGATAGCAGGATACTGTGATACCGGCAGCGTAAAAATTGACAATATCCCGGCCATCATGATGATGATGGCGATGACCCAGGAGAAGATAGGGCGATTGATAAAAAAATTAATCATTTTGACGCGACTCCCGGTTTGGCCGCCTGGTCTTTCTGCTGCTGTTCCGAGTCGAAGTTAATCACTTTAACTGGAACTCCGGGACGTATTCTCTGGAATCCCTCCACAATCAGGCGGTCTCCGGGTTTTAAACCGCTTTTGACCAGCCATTTATTGCCGATGCTGCGGTCAAGTTCCAACTGCTTTTGAACAACTTTGTCGGAACTGTCCACCAGCAGAGCATATGGATTTCCCCGCATGTCCCGCATGACTCCCTGCTGCGGCACCAGTATTGCCTGCTCAATCACTCCGTCTTTAGTGGCGGCGCGCACAAACATTCCAGGCAGCAGCACATTTTCAGGGTTCGGAAAAACCATGCGGAGAATGAATGATCCGGTGCTGGGGTCTACGGTGACATCGCGGAACTTAATTTCGCCTTCCTGCGGATATGGAGTTCCATCCTCCAGAGACAGTTTAGCTTTAGCTTTTTCGTTATTATCTATTTTTATCAGGCCGTTTGAAATTTCATCCCGCAACCGCAAATAATTAGCGCTTGACTGAGTAACATCAACATAAATAGGATTGATCTGTTGAATTGTGGTGAGCGGCAGGAGATGATTGGCTGTCACCAGAGCGCCTACCGTGACATGGGATTTTCCGGTACGTCCTGAAATCGGAGCGGTGACACTGGTGTAGGTTAGATTGATGCGGGCTGTATCCAGTGCGGCTTTGGCTACTGCTATATCAGCTTCTGCCGTGTTCAATTCGCCTAACATATCGTCGAAGTTCTGCTGGCTGACCGCGTTGGCTTTGACTAATTTCCTGTTGCGTTCAACTTTCGTCCGGAGTGGAACGGCATGCGCTTCAGTTCTGGCCAGATCCGCCTGGGCTCTGCCGTATGCCGCCTGATATAGCGCCGGATCAATCTGATATAGCAAATCGCCGGCTTTGACATCTGTACCTTCTTCAAATAAACGTTTTTGGATTATCCCGCCAACCTGCGGGCGGACTTCCGCTACCAGGAAAGCGCGTGTTCGTCCGGACAGTTCGGAGGAGACTGTAGCCCGTTCCGTCTTTATAGTTATTACTGCGACTTCAGGGGGTGGCATTTGCATCTGTCCGCCGCCTGCCGCCTGCTTGCCGCAGCCTGCCGACAGTAAAGTAATTAGTGAAGTTAATGATATTAAAACGACGGCATACTTTTTCATGATGTTACAGCTTTATATAAAAATGTTTTTGTTCTTAGTTAAATTTTAATCCCAGCAGACTCTGGGCAGTAATATGGTCAACTATCATATCCAGATTATCCTGGATAAAGTCGCCTTCAGCACAGATTTTTTCGATACACCGTCCATGGAAGAAATAGAACATGCAGCTTCCGAGAGTGGAGAAAACCCGTATTTTTATTTCTTTGTCAGAGGTGTCCTGCGGCAGGCCTTTTCTTAATATGCTTTCCAGCGAAAAAACATCCGGCTTAAAATAAACCTCGATAATCTCATTAAAAATTTCCGAAGGGTTAAGCATCTCATGATGGGCTATTTTTTTCATCAGCAGGCTGCCCGGAGTTTTCTTGTCGGCACCGCGGTATAAAAATGTTTTGACCCAGTCCTGCATCACCGCCCTCAGGTCTGAATCTGATTGGACTTTTTCCCCGCAGGGCAGTGGCGGCTTAAAGGCGAAAGTCATTTCCAGGGCGCGCCGGTAAAGTTCCGCTTTGCCTGAGAAATGATAATTAATCGCGGCAATATTGACGCCTGCGCGTCTGCAAATATTGCGTATAGTTGCGGCATGGTAGCCGTGTTCCGCAAACTCTTCCAGCGCCGCAGCTATAATTTTATTCTTTGTCATATAATATCACCTTATTCAAACAGTTGTTTCATTCATTAGTTTAAATCACATGTTTGAATTTTGCAAATCCAATTAATCATTTTCTTGAAATTATCATTCCGCGCGGCGTCCGGTTTCCGGCATATTGGAATGCAGACAAGGGAAATAACGGTCAGAAGGAATTAGTTGTTGCCGGAATCTTTTATGCAACTGATTATTTTTTCGGCGACGGAGGCAACATATGGCTCTCTCAATATATCATCGTGCCCTGCGTCGAAAATATACAGTTCCATCTCTTTACTCATGCGTTTCCAGCCATAATAAGGAAGCGGGATTTTACCTTCCAGCGGTTCTTTTGCCATGAATAGAAATATTTTCCCTTCATAATGGCTTATGCAATAGTTGCCTTGTGCATTCATGTTATGTCGATAGACTTTTTTCATATTGCTGATAGTCTGCTCGCCCCAGGCATTTGCAAAACGCTGTGAGATAAAATCCAGTTGACCGAAAC
>CAIJKT010000550.1 GCA_903821255.1 uncultured Lentisphaeria bacterium
ATATCTGCTTGAAAATCATAATTTACTTGAAGATAATGACTCGCCGCTGGATGTCGTCGAGTTCCTTGAGTTCCTTCGCCATGCCGCGGACAGTCTGCTGGTACAGCAGCGCCTGGGGCCGGGTCAACTGGCAGTAAACTTTCATTTCCGTCTTGTCGGGCAGGTCGGAAATAATATGCTTGTTAGTTTTCAACCGGCGCAGGATGTACGGCTGGGTCAGACGGCGCAGCGGGGCATAATTAATGCTGCCGTCCTCCGTATTCAGTTTCTTTATAAAATCTTTGAAATGAGTGAGATTGCCGAGCAGTCCCGGCGTGATGTAATCGAAGATACTCCACAAATCGGTCAGGCGGTTTTCCACCGGGGTGCCGGTCAGGGCCAGACGCCGGGAACTGCGCAGTGCGCGCACGGCTTTGCTCTGCTGCGACTGCGGATTTTTGATGGCCTGGGCTTCATCCACGACCAGCGCCGTCCAGTTTATTTCGCGCAGTTTGGCCTGTCTCAGCAACATGCCGTAGGTGGTTACAACCGCGTCGAAACTGCTTAAAAACATTTCCGGCTCCCGGTCCAGCGCGGCCAGTTCCGGGCCGGTCAGCACCATCGGATGCAGAATGCCGAAGCGCAATTCCGGAGTGAATCTGGCGGATTCCCGCTCCCAGTTTTTCAGCAGCGAAGCCGGCACCACCAGCAGCGCCGGAGTCCGGGCCGTGTCGCCGCGCTGCTTCAGCAAAGCCAGCAAGGTCAGGACCTGAAGCGTCTTGCCCAGCCCCATGTCATCGGCCAGACAGCCGCCGAGTCCGAGCTCCGTCATCCGCCAGAGCCATTTCACGCCGTCCAACTGGTACGGGCGCAGGGTGTGCGCCAGCAGCTCCGGCAGTTCCGGCACCTGACTCTTCGCCGGGCTTTCCAGGTCCTCGCGCAGTTGCGTTAGGTCGCCGACCGCATTGATCGCGCTGAACTGCCGGTCCATGTCCGGCAGTCCGGGTCCGCCCGGCAGCCGCGCTCCGGCCAGCAGCCGCAGTCCCTGCATGAATGATAATCCGTCAGCGGCGGCGCGTCCGGCGTCCTCCCACTGTTCCAGCAATTGTCTGATTTTGTCGGGCTCGGCCTCCACCCACTGGCCCCTGATCCGCACCAGCCCGCCGTCGGAGTTCAGCATTTGCTCCAGTTCCTCTTTGGTCAGCGGAACGCCGTTCAGACTGGTTCTGACCGAGAAATCCAGCAATGCGTTGATGCCCAGTTTCTGCCCCTGCTTCAAATCAATATTTACCGACACCTGCACTTTGCCGGGCGCCGAGGTCTTCCACAGATTGGCGATGCGGACAATGATCCCGGCCTCTTCCATCGCCGGAATGTCCTGCAAAAAAGTATAGGCCTGGCGGGCAGTCCACGCCTGCGGCTGGAAAATCTCCCGGCTGGCCGCCATCTCCGCGACCAGTTTGCTGCGCTCGCCCGCCGCCTGCACCGGTTTAAGCAGCGCCAGCAACGCGTTGCGGTCGCTGGCATAGGCTTTCAGCGCCGCGCCCAGCGGCAGATGCTTGGGTTTGTCGTTCTCCGACAGGCGGTGAATGAAAGTAGCCATAAACGCGAAAGGATGGTCGCCGGACGCGTCCTGTTTGTTTTCCGCCAGGTGAAAGCTGACTTTACCCACCTGTTTCCAGGCCGGATTCAGTTTCCTCAGGCATTCGCTGAAACTGCCGGAAAAAGTCCGGAACTCCGTCTGGATGCACTGTTCCAGCAAGCCCCACAAGGTCAGCAGCGTTTCCGCGCTGAGATATTCGGTCCCGCGCAGCGGCGGCGCTTCCAGTACCTCAAAACCGAAGTACGGCAAATCCGGACGGACGCTGTT
This sequence comes from uncultured Lentisphaeria bacterium, assembly GCA_903821255.1. The sequence continues at coordinate 1,850 of CAIJKT010000550.1, forward strand.
GAAAGTAGCCTCCAGCTCCGCGTCCGCCGGTTCCGGCGCATGACAGAGCCGGGTCAGAAATTCCCTGGCCAGCTTGCGGAAATATTGAAACGCCACCGGCATTCCGGCCGGCAGCTCCTCCCGCACCAGCGCCAGCAGTCCCTCCCCGCTCCCGGCGGCAAAGCCGTCAAGCAGCCGTCTGGCGGTTTCATCCGGCAATTCCCAGCCGTCAGCACCGCCGGAGGCCTCAAGCCGCAAATGCCCCGCCGGACTCAATAAAAGTTCAATCTTCATATTACTTATTGTCAATAAAGCAGTTTAAAACATTTTTCACCACAAAACACACGAAATACAATAAAGCGTCAAACATGATTTATACATAGTTTTCATTCATTTTATACACAAAACGAAAAATTCATATGCGTTATCATGTTTATTTCGGTAAACTCACAAAATCCACTCCTATTCGTCCCTTATTAGAAACGAGCATCTGAAGGAAGCGACAGGCATATTCATAACGTAGTTGTGCTATAACTTCAAATTCTATAACTTCAAGACTCGGAATCTGCTTGTCTACAATAAAGCGATGAGCTTTTAATTTTTTGCTTTCGGCAAAACGACCTTCTTTTTCGGCGTAAAATACTTCATAGTGAGGATTGGAGTTGTTAGACTCCCTGAAACGCAATGAGATATTTTTATCTCCATGCCGAATAAAAATATATTCTGAATCTCTCGCATCACAAAGAAGGCCATCATCGCCAATTTCCAGTTTTACCGCAGTATATGGCATCCACTCTTTTGTAGTATTTTTCTTCCATTTTAATGAATTTTGCTCCGGCACCAAATCACAGGAACAATTTAATACCAACCAGTATTCTTCTCCATCTTCTTTTTTACGAAATAGAATAATCCCTGTAGTCAAATGTACGGCTATAACTTTGCCGTAGGAACATAAATATTTATTCAAGGCATGAAAAATATCTGATCTATCAGAGGGAATAAGTTTTTTTACGTCAGGAAACAATTCAAAACTATTTTTTTTGCCACTGAAATATTTTTCAATAATACTTACAGATAACTCTGACATTAAATTTTCAGCCAACGCAGTAATATTCCATGCAGAATTTTGCGCCTTTGGTTTTGCATAGGTAACCCATCCATTTACAGTATTCTTATCACTAAGAATTGAACTGATGTGTTCAGGGGCATTACCTTTTAACTCATTGAGTAATCCATGCAATGTCAAATTTACGGGATGAGGCATCCATGCTTTTAAACTATTTTCTAGCTGAGTCCATGTCTGATCAGGGTGCGTATCCTTCTTGCCAGCAATACAGATAAAAACCCCATTTCCAGTAATATATTTGCCTTCAATATCTGCTCTTATCTCATCAAAGACACCATTATGGTGGCCCTTGAGAAATAATTCATCGATTGCATATTTTACAACACCTAGCGTATACCGCTTATCAGTAGTTTTTTTTATGTGTTTTTCAATCTCGGTTAAAAGGGGTTTTATTCCATCTTTACCATCACACAAATAATTGATAGCATCTTTTACCGAAAGCCTGCTCTTAACATATTCTAATATATCATTATTATTATCAATGAATTCCTTAGTCTCTCTATCCAATTCCTGATATTGAACTTTCTTTAAAGCTAAAAATATTTCAAAAATTATTTTGCTGTATTCGCCTTCAGCATAACTTGAATAGACTATAATTAGATTAAAAGATGGAGAACCTGCCAGCTTTTTTATTATATCCAGAGCATCAGAAGAATCTGTGTCATCCTTGGGGTTTAAATGATAGTCGATGATCAACAGATCGCTATTGGAAATCATATAAGGTATTTGACTCTTTGAACAATTTTCCATAGGATTCTCAAATGAACATGATAATCTTTTCTCATTCTGAAAAAACTTGAAAAGTTCAATTGCTTTATCAGTTTTTAATCCTGCTTTTCCCTTAGATTCCAAAAGGTTACCATAAGATGGAAATTCGTCATCTATCACTAAAACGTTTTTTATCTGGTCAAGAAAAGTTTTGGCTACTAACTGCTGATAATCACTCATTGCATACTCCTTCAAATTCAATCACAAAATTAGCACCGGCAAGACGCTTCTCATTATCAATACCATAATGTATTTCATGGCGGCCCAATGCAAGGTTTGTCTTGCAGAGATATAATCCAACTCCGCGTCCTTGAATTCTGCGTGTAAAGAAAATCTTGAACAGACTTTCTTGATCGGCAGAAGAAATTCCCGGACCATTATCCGACACAAATACTTTTCCATCAACAAAATCAAGCATAATTTCCGGCTTGCCATTGTTTTTCTGGCATACCCAATAAATAGCATTATTAACTAGGTTTATAAATACCGGATAAATTCTTGCCCGATACTCTTCAATGGCAAGTTTGTCAAAGGAATCGGTTGCATGAAAATTAATATCGGACGCATTCAATCGTTCTTTAAAAAAATCATTGACATAATTAAAGATCATTTTACCGGTTATCACTGATCGGGAATACTTGGCTCCTGACAGTTTAAGCGGGCTTAAAAATCTTATCCGTTCCATAAGCTCCCGATGGGATTCCAAAGCTGTTATATATGCTTCAGTACTCTGTATTTCCTTCGGCAACTGCTGCAAGTGACGCTGCGTCGTATGTTCAAGGCGGTCGAGTTCATGCGCCACCAGTTCAACGGTAATACCCAGCTGTGCTAAAGAAGTAAATTTTTCAAGATCTTCCTGAAGTCTCTCGTTTTCATCACTGTTATAGCTTACTGCCGTATCCAGTTCAACGCCTTCGGCTAATGCCTTCAAAGCGCGAATATACGGCTCATAGTATTCTCTGAATTCTGCAAAAAGTTCATCTCTGACATTGTCCATTTCATCGATTACTTCAGACAATGTCATCGAGTTCTTTTCAAAAGCAGCGACAAGATTTACAGTTTCTGCTTGAAATTTAAAACTGTCTTCTTCAACCCTTAATAGAATTTTTGCTTTCTCCGCATTAATTAAACTACAAAGCTCATTTCCCCATTTACTGATCTGATCATGAAGTGCTTTTGCATGGCGCAGACTGGTTGAAAGCAACACATTTTCAGGAGGAATATCATCATGCTTTTCAATGAATTCAATTACCTGTTTGTTCAAATTTTCCAGACGAGAGGAAAATGACTGAAAATCATCGTTAAAACTATGAAAATCGTCTTCATAAGGTCCGAGTTTTGCCGGTTTGAAAGAAATGCTTAAAGAATTCTTGGCATCAGCCAAATCGACAATTCTGCTTTGGCATATTTTTACAGATTCTACAGATTGAGCTTTAATGCCTTCGACCGCAGAGTTTTCTATCTC
>CAIJKT010000551.1 GCA_903821255.1 uncultured Lentisphaeria bacterium
AATATCGGCGTTCCAGAATTTGCATAATTCCTCAAACGCCGGCATCTCTCCCGGGCGCGGATAAGTCAATATTTCCCAGCGGCCGGCCAGCTCCCGCGCCATGTGCCAGGAATGCAATTGCAGCAGGCTGTCACTGCCGAGCATCAACTGCAGCCGGTCTTCCGGGAATTCCCGCTCCAGAGCGGACATCACGTCAAACGTGTAGGAGGGAACCTGCCCCAGGCGCGCTTCAATGTCGGAGATCTCAACTCCCTGCATCGCGCTGACGGCCAGCCGGAGCATCGCCAGCCGGTGCCGGTACGGCGTCACCGGAAGCCCGAACTTATGCGGCGGACTGAAAGTAGGGACAAACAGCACCTTGTCGGTATAGCCTGACGCAATCACCTGTTCCGCCAGGCCGGTGTGCCCGTTATGGGGCGGGTCAAAAGTTCCGCCGAAAAAAGCAATCCGCATATATAAATTCCTGTTGCTATTGAATTACCATTTCATGTGCATTATTTTAAGCACGTTTTTCAAGTTGGCAAGCCGGATAGAGCAAAAACAGCATAAATAATTTTGAAGATATCATGAATAACGTATTTTTCAGCGGCAGCCGGGTATTTCAGACCGCGGCCCGGATTGTCGATAAACTCCGGACCGCCGGATATGCCGGTTACTTTGTCGGCGGCGCAGTCCGGGATATGCTGCTGGGCAAAACGCCGAAGGACATTGACATCGCCACCTCCGCCACCCCGGAACAGGCCGCCGAAATATTTCCGCGCCATTACAAGATAGGCGTGGCGTTCGGCATCCTGATGATTGTGGAGGACGATATCCCGTTCGAACTGGCTACTTTCCGCGAAGAGCGCGAATACGCCGACGGCAGACACCCGGAAACGGTCAAATACACCGACAGCCCGGAACTTGACGCCGCCAGGCGGGATTTCACCATCAACGGCATGTTCTACGACCCTGCGGCGAACCGGATACTGGACTTCACCGGCGGACAGCGCGATCTGGAAAAAGGCGTCATCAAAACCATCGGCAATGCTGAACAGCGCTTTTCGGAAGATTATCTGCGCATGCTCCGGGCGGTGCGGTTCACTACGCGTCTGGGATTCGAGCTGGACAGGGAAGCCGCGGACGCGATCCTGAAACTGAAGCATAACCTCAACCGCCTCTCGGCTGAAAGAGTCCGGGACGAGTTAAACCTGATGCTGACCGGCGGCGCGCCTGCCGCGGCGATCCGGCTGCTGCATAAACTCGGACTGCTGGAACTGGCGCTGCCGGAAGTCGCGGCGCTGGACGGAGTGACCCAGCCGGAACAGTTTCATCCGGAAGGCGATGTGCTGACCCACACGCTGCTGATGCTGGACCACATGCCGCTGCCGGGAATCGAACTGGCCTGGAGCATTCTGCTGCATGACGCCGGCAAGCCGTCAACGTATTCAGTCGGCGAGGACAGGATTGAGCATTTCTACCGCCATGAGGAGGCAAGCGCCGTTATCGCGGAAAGCTGCCTCAACCGGCTGAAATTTTCGCGCAGGATAATGGATACGGTCGTCCATGCGGTAAAAAACCACATGCGGTTCGCCATGGTGGACAGAATGCGTCCGCCGAAACTAAAGCGGCTTATCGCCGAAGAGGATTTTCCGCTGCAACTGGAACTGCACCGCATCGATTGCATCTCCAGCCACAGCAAACTGGGCAACTATCTGCTGCTGCTGGATTCGCTGCACCAGACCGGCGGCGAAACCGCCCTGCCCGAACCGCTGGTCAACGGACGCGATCTGATGGCAGCCGGCCTGAAGCCGGGACCGCGGATGGGTAAAATACTCCGCCAGATCGCGGAAATGCAGCTTGCCGGGGAAATCAGCACGCAAGAGGACGCAATAGCCTTCGCCCGGCACTTTCCGCCGGATTGACCGGCTGGATATCAGAAACAGACTTTATTGTCGTTGACTAAACGCTGAAGATCGCTTGCGGAGAGCTCCTGATAGCCGTGAGGCTCCATGCTGAACGAAGCCCGGCCGCCGGACAGTTTCGGCAGCGCGCTGCTGAAACCGAACATTTCCGCCAAAGGCACTTCGCAGCGCAGATGCCTGGCTCCGGCAATGTTGTCAATCCCCTGAATCATGGCGCGTCGCGGCTGCAGATAACCGGTGATTTCGCCAATGGTTTCCTCCGGCGCGATAATAACCAGTTTCATCAGCGGTTCAAGCAAAGTGGTGCCGCCGGCAATCGCCTGCTGCAGCGCTTCCAGCACTGCCCCGGCAACGGAGCCTTCGGTGGTATTTTCCGGAGTCCCGCGGATATCCTTTACCGTCGCCTTGATATAAATCAGCGAGTATCCCAGATTCCCGCCGGTTTTCAAACCGTTCATCAGCGTATCCTTAGCGGAATGGACCCAGCTTGAAGGCAGATTGTTTTTGCCGCGAATATCGGTTTCGACAATGATTCCCTGTTCGCAATGGACTGGCTCCAGATGAATATCCGCTTCGGTATAATATTGCGTATCGCCCAGTGTCCGGTCAAAAATGCCGGTAACCGTGCAGGCTTTTTTTATGGTCTCGCGGAAAGCCACACGCGGTTTGCCGAAACGCGCGTCAATATGAAATTCCCTGGCGATGCGGTTGGTATTGATCTCCAGATGCAGTTCGCCCATGCCGGAAAGAATAAGCTGCCCGGTATTCTCATGCCGCTTCATCTCCAGCGTCGGGTCTTCGCGGCAAAGCAGCTTAAGACAGTCGTGCAGGCGGTCCTTGTCTTTGCTGTACCTGGGTTCAATCGCGATGGAGATCACCGGTTCCGGAAAGTCAATTTTCTCCAGGGTCAGCGGCCGGGCCGGGCTGCACAGGGTGTCGCCGGTGCCGGTATTCTGCGGACCGATAATCCCGACGATATCCCCCGGTCCGATCTTTTCCACCGGTTCGACGTTTTTGGAATATAAACGCAGGATTCGCTTTATCCTGACTTTTTCGCCGGTGCGGCTGTTCAGCAGCATATCATTGACCGCCAGATGCCCCGCATAACTTCTCAGATACAGCAGATCGGCGCTACCGCCGGCAACGACTTTGAATACCAGTCCGCAGAAATTATGGTCATGAAAATCAACTTTCTCCGGCTTGCCGGTTTTCAGGCAGTTCGCCATGCAGAAGCGGCGGTCTTCCGGGCTGGGCAGATAGTCAATAATCGCATCCAGCACCGGCTGCACGCCGATATTGCGCTTGGCGGAACCGGCAAATACCGGGCACAGCGTGCCGGCAATCACCAGCCTGCGGATTTCCCGGCGGAGCAAGTCATCCGGAATCGCCTTTTCTTCGAGATAGTATTCGGCAATGGTATCGGACAGGTCGGCCACGGCGGCGACCAGTTTCTCCCGGGCGGCAGCGCATTCCGCAGCCATGCCGGCGGGAATGTCCTCCTCCTGAACTGCCGCTCCGTCGTCGCCGGTGAAACGCAGAACTTTCATGCGAAGCAGATCCACTACGCCGGAAAACGTCGATTCCTCTCCGACCGGCAGTTGAAACGCGGCAGCCCTGACCGCCGGAAATTTGACGGTGATCTCATCGAATGTCCTGCTGAATGATGCCCCGAGACGGTCAAGCTTGTTGATGAAAGCGATCCTGGGAACATGGTAATGTTCGGACTGCCTCCAGAC
>CAIJKT010000552.1 GCA_903821255.1 uncultured Lentisphaeria bacterium
GTCGCGCTGCCAGACGGACTCCCGTCCAGAGTCTACGAGGATGGAATCACCCATGAACTGCCGGATGGCCTGGCCGATTTCCCGTTTCAACTGGACTATTCTGGCGGAAGAGACTTTCAGCAGTCTGGCGATGTCGCCGGTAGTGAACCCAAGCATCAGCTTTTCAACTATTTTGCGCTTTCTGGCATCAAGGGTTTTAACGAAGGCCGCCCAGTCGATCTTCCGTAAAACTTTAGCGGAGATATCTTCGGTTCTGGCGGCGATCATATCACCGACAGTAAAATCTTCATCCTCTCCGCCGACCGGAGCCTGCATCGAGCAGACGGAGCCTTCATTATCCATCAGATAGCCGGGGTTCATCACATCGGTGCGGCTGTCGCCGTAGGAACGTCTGCCGGATTTAGTCCGCTGAATGCTGTAGTACGCGATGCTGCTGGGAATCGGCTTCTTGCCGGATTTCTCCATGGCGTCGATCATTGCCGCCGCCGTAGCTGTTGTGTCCTGGACCAGTTCCTGATAGTCTTCGGAGCCCATTGGTTTGGCCTTCCTGGGGATAGTGTTCCGGATGATCGGGTAGATTTGCATTTCGAGGATTAAAGCGGCTGCTGGACTCATGTGTCGCCTCCTTGTTTGTTGGGGTTGGGTCAAAATGAAAAACTCCCATAGAGTGCATTGCGCACTCTATGGGAGCTTGATATATGATCGGCGATTAAGCCGGAATGACTAAAGCGGTGGAATTAGATTGAAGCCTGTTTGTGCTGTTTAATGTGCTGGTATCCTTGGGGGTTGCAGGGGCGTGGACGCTTGAATATTGAGTATCAAGGCAAGGGGATTGATGTCTGGTTTTAGCAGTATTTTGCTGGAATAGCAAGCAAAAAATGCTTCATTCGCAGAAATGATATATGTTTGAAATTATTCGATCTACGGTAAAATAGCTGAACATCTCATAATTCACCCGTTCCGCAGTTGATTAGCCGTATCCCCGTTACAAGCGCTGCAGCAGGGCAAGCAGACAGCGCAAGTGGGTATGCATCGAGTTATTGGTGGCGCGGTGATTGGCGGCATTCGTGAACCTTTAAAAATTATTCTCATTCTTTTGGAACTGAAGTTTCAGACTATACTCCTGACATTGCTGATGAGGTTAGATATGTTAATTATACGTTGATGGTCAATAATGCATGGCGTAAAGCGTGCAAACTATGGCTGCTCAAAAAACATGCCGTTAAAATTATCAAAGGAGAAAAAATGTTACCTGGTACTTCGCAAAAAGGAGGACGTTTATTTTCACGCGTAACACAGGACAAACTGGCGAATACCAATCACTGAAAGACGTAGCTAAGGCTTGATCTTCATCGTGATCTTAAGGACTTCTGGGAATATTAAGCATCCTTTTGATTTTATTGTTTTTATTCTTGAAATTTCCCGGAGTTATTTTTTCGATCTTCCTGAATATTCGGTAAAAATATGCAGGGTTGGAAAAACCACATCTGTAAGCTGCCTCACTGATGGAAAGCGAAGTGGAGGCCAACAGGATTTTAGCGTTATTTATTCTATTCTTGTTGAGCAGCTCAGGGTAAGTCATATTGAAAAGCTCTTTGATAAGATGCCCGGTGCGGGAAGCTGAAAGGAATAAATGTTTCGCAAGATGCTGAATATTTACGTCCTTCTGGCAATTCTGTCCGATATATTTTTCTATTTCCCACTTTATTTTTTCTTCATGCGAGAAAAATATTTCATCTTCCCGGTCAAGCAATGTTTCGATTCTCAGTTTGAGTGATTTTGCAATTTCCTCTATATCTTTAAAGTCACCTTTTTCGAGGCACTGAATTTTTTTGTAGAGTTTATTGTTGAGCGCTGGCGCAAAGTCATTGCCGCTGCACCGGCACACAATAGCATCCGTAATTACAGCAGGAAATTTCAATCTGAAAATACCGACAAACAATACGCCGAGCAGATTGGGCCCTTTCATAATTGGCGCGGCGTACTCTATCACCCCGCCATGGCATATCTTAAAGAAACCGTCAGGATGCCCGGTCAATGTTATCTGCACTTTACGCAATTCAAACGCCAGACATTTATTGAGTCCGCGTTGTTCTTTAACACAATGGCAGTATTCATTATCATGTCGGCGAAGTTCTATTTGAGGAAAATAATTAATTATTTTGCCGGAATAATCATGCAAGCAGATTTTAAGTCCGCAGCGCCGTTCAAATGCCTCAATCAGTTTTATAAGTTCATTCATAGGTTACATTCCATCATAATGCTTTAATAATACACTATAATAGCGTAAAAGGATATTGTTATTATAAAAAAATCGAATATAATTATATATAGAAAAACAAGTGCACAGGAATATGTTAGAAAGAATGGAATAGGAATGTTAAAAAGCATGGAATCAGTAGAAAAAATACCGTTTGCCCGGCAAATCCCGATCAGATATGAAGTGGATGTATTTATCGCTGGCGGCGGACCCGCGGGAGTGGCTGCCGCAGTTGCCGCCTCCAGGCTGGGCAGCAAAGTTTTTCTTGCAGAAGGCCATTCCTGTTTCGGCGGCATGGGGACAGCCGGACTTGTTCCATGGTTCAGTCCGTTCACCGACGGCATAAATTTTCTTGCCGGCGGCGTCGGACAGGAAATTTTTAACCGGCTTAACTTGAATAATGACTATTCTCTTGTCATTAATGCTGAGCATCTTAAAAGAGTTTACGATGACCTTATGACTGAAGCAGGCGTTGCATTTAATTTCCATACTCAACTGATTGATGTTCTGCTGGATGGGAAACAGATTTCGTATGCGATATGCAATTCTAAAAGCGGGATTTTTGCGGTAAAGGCCCGTGCGTTTATTGATTGCACAGGGAACGGCGACCTTGCGGTAATGGCCGGGGCTGATTTTGAAAAGGGAGATAAGGATGGCACCTTGATGCCGGGTACTCTTTGCAGTTTGTGGTCCAACATTGATTCGGAAAACCGATCCCCTGATCATCGTGCAATGCTTGAAAAAGCTTTTGTGGATGGCGTTTTTTCAATTCCCGACAGGCATGTTCCCGGGATGGGATTTCTTGGGGCCGGGATTGCGGGCGCGAATATCGGACATATATATGACCTAGACGGCACTGATGATGAATCAATTACAAGAGGTCTGCTTAGGGGAAGAAAAATTGTTCCGGAGTTCGAGCGGTATTACAAGGAATATCTTAAAGGTTACGAAAAGATGACACTGACGGCAACAGCCTCTCTTCTAGGCGTGCGTGAAACCCGCAGAATTACGGGAGATTATGTGATGACTCTTGACGACTTTAAAAATCGTGCCTTCTTCGAAGACGAAATAGGCCGGTATTCGTATCCTGTAGATATTCATCCCAATAAAAATGATCCGGAGTCTTATAAACAATTCCATGAAGAATTTACTAGCTTGCGTTATGAAAAAGGTGAAAGTTACGGCATCCCGTACCGGTCGCTGATCCCATGCAGTCTGGATAATGTACTTGTTGCCGGCAGATGCATCAGCACCGACCGTTATATGCAGAGTTCGGTAAGATGCATGCCCGGCTGTTTTATTACCGGACAGGCGGCGGGCACCGCCGCGTCAATGGTTGCGGATTCAAACGGCAAAAAGACGACGCACAGTATTGATGCACGGTCATTACAAAACACGCTTAAAGATACTGGCGCGTATTTGCCGAATTTTAAAAAATAAACTAAAAAAACAATCATGAAAGGCGGAAAGATGAAAACCAGTAAACTGCAGCAGAATTTCACACTCGTCGAACTCCTCATTGTGATCGCCATCATCGCCATCCTAGCGGCTTTGTTGTTGCCTGCATTGAACAAAGCGATGGAAAAATCTAAACAAACTAAATGTATCAATAACCAAAAGCAAATTCACCTATTTATGACTAACTATTTAAGTGACTATGGTGACATTTATCCACGTTACTACCTAGGATATACTAAGGCGATTAATGGCATTGATGCCCATAATTGGTTCAGTTTATTAAATCAATTTAAGTATATGACGCAAAATCATCGCACAATCGCCTATTGCCCTAATGACCTCGAAGGTCAGAGGCTGGGAACATTAGACTTTGACATCACTAGTGGAATATTTAGTTATGGCATAAATTATGCTTTATCCAGAAAGCAGGATGGCAATTATATGGCAATTAAGCAAACAAGAATCAGAAATCCCAGCCGAGTAGTTTTTGTCGGTGATTCTTTTAAACGTGATACGCTTACTACTACCCGACAAGGACTTTTTTGGGTATATACAAGCTATCCAACCGGAACGGATGGTGGACTCTACACTAGGCATGGAAATAACACTACTTGCAATGTCACTTTTGTAGCTGGCAACGTGGCAAGTTATCGAGTTCCCGACTCGACGGTATTATACTCTGCTGCATTTTTGAATAACGGAACACAAAGCTCTAACTGTTGGGCTCCCTATGGCGGTAAAGCGCCATAAAAATCACAAAGTTTGCCATTTTTATTAAGCATTATGATATGAAGAGTTTTTAAAGCATTAAGGAAAGCACAAGGTGATGAGATGAAAATAGAAGATACGGAATTGAAAATCGGAGTACTGATAAGAATTTCAAAGTTTTTTCGTGGAAACGACGTTGGCTTACTGACGAATTACAAGGTTTGCATGTTGGTGGTATTCGTGATGTTTGTCCTTGACGTAAATGCAGTGACATTTGAATTATGGCCCGCCGAACAGAGAGCTAACAACACGGCATATTTGATTGGAAATGAACAAAACCACCTGCTTTTCGTCAAGTCAGATAGATCTACAGCTGGACATAAAATTATGTTTCCTGAAAAGATGAAAAATCTCCTGTTGTTGGTTGTTGATTTACCGGAAGAGTTGAGATTGCTATGTGTTTATGCTGGAGAAGATAAAAAAACCTGTACGAACAAAGTAAAAGTTATACATGATGGTAAGCCGTTTTTGCGCTATGAAATTCTTCTTAATAGTGCATTAGTAAAAAATAAAGAGGATTATTTTGTGGCGGTATGGGTCAAGCCATCATCTGATTTCACCGGAGAAATCTATTGGGAACTTAAGTACGATGATAATATCCTAGCATCGGCATCCTGTCATTTGATTACGGTAGGCGTGATAGACTCGTCATTGAAACTACCAAAGCGTTTTGAATTGTCATTTTGCGGCTTGATTAACAAAGTTCCGGATGATGATTTTCAACGGTTTTCCGATTTCTGCAGACGTCTCGGAATAGCGTCAACTTGGAATTATTATTCAGGAGAATTGTCTACAGAGAAAAAATCTTATTATACCGCGTTAAGAAACGCTGGTATAAAAAATATTGCCGTCCGTAGCGGCGAGTTCATGTATCTTGTGCGCGGTTTTTCCAATCAGAAAGAAACGATGAATGCTGGCGGCTTGGAAGCCGCTTCTGCAAAATTGGCTTCGATGATTGACAGTCAGGCTGAAAGAAATTTATTTAAAAAAGCAGCGGAATATTTTGATGAATATGACTATGATTATGAGCCAACTGGACCTCGTCAATGGGATGGATATGATGATAACGCCACAATTGAAGCCTTCGCTAAGAACTGTGACATAAGAGAGCCGCTGACATCGGATTTGCTGAAAGGCAAGTACAGAGAGCAATATGTTAAATATCGTATGGAGCTTTTGTGCCGTCCCATATTCGCCCTGAAAAATATGATTGATTCTGTAAAACCTATGCCACTCCATGTAGATCAGGGTGATGGATTGAACGCACACATCGACTATAAGCTTTATGACAATGCGGTTCGTTGGCACAGACCTATGATTTATACTCCGTCACCTACAAATTACTATCAACGGATATTGGCAGTTACAGGTTATCTTGACCCCATGAAGGTTATGCCGGATATGTCGATGGGCTACCATTTCGGCGGCATTGTCCGCCAGTCACCAGAAGGTCTTGTGATGGACACTGTGGCGACTGCGGCAACTGGCTGTGGCGGGATTAGCCATTGGCCGGATATGTTTAGAGGCGATGAAGGAGGGTTCTGGGGGTTCTACCGAGGGATGACTATTGTCGCGCACGGAGAGGATTTTTATTTTGATGGAAAGCCTGTAAATCTTTTTGCAATAACTGGCATCCCTTTCAAGCCTAAAAAGATTAATCTTGGCGCTAAAATAATTGATATTTCAGAACCGGACTGGAATACAACCCTTTTTTATCATCTGCACAGCCTGAAAGACGAATATCTTATAACTATGCTTAATTACAATCAGGATTACAATGCGTATGTAAAGATAGACGGCGAGCAGCTTAAAGGAAAATATCTGGTCAATCCCGTTGAAAAGACGTATTTGAAAGTAAACGATGCTAAATATGTGATGGTTAATGTTCCCAAATTTAGTCCTGCGTTATGGATTGTTACCTCCGCCACAAAGCGTATTGACGGATGCCGTCAGTTGATTCATAGTGATATCGTGAAAAATTTTGAAATTGCTAAAAAGGAATTTCTAAGTTCAGGCAGATCCGATCTGCAACTTGGAAAGAGTGGAGCTATAACTACAGGTTATGGTATGGTCGATGTAAGCGGCAAAGAAGTAGCTGTGCTAAATGTATCAACCCCCTACCAGAGACTTAGTTTTTCTAAGAGTGGAGGTCGTATACTTTCCTGGGATATTTGCAATAAAGAAATCATTGGTAAAAAAGATTTCAGTAATGGCGGGTTTTGTAAAGACTTACTCTGGTTGCCTGCAAATGCACGTTGGAGCGGAGATGAGGTCAGAGATATGAAATTATTTAAATGTACAAACGATGGAAGAAATGTAGTTGTTCAATATGAGGGAGAGTTTAAGAAAGGACTTCCAAATGTCTGCATATCCAAGACATATAATATCCCGGCAGACAAGGCTTCCTTAAATGTCAATATCCGTTTGCGTAATGATACTCCGCTACCAGTAACTTTGAGCTACTGGAGCCACAATATGCTGCCTTGCCATAATAGCATATTTGTCAATTCTGAATTAGACCTGGACATTCAGGGCAATTCTGTTTTTATCTCGAAGTCATTGCCAGAAAAATTCATGCAGTATGTTGTAAATGAACCAATAAAGGGGAAAACAGACAATATTTATGCCGAATTTTTACCTCAAAACAAGACAGGGATTATCTTTAAATTGCCAAGTGGTTTTATGAATATTTACCGCTGGCGGTCTCAAACGCTTGATTCTGGCAGCAGTGAATGGATGTCCTGTCCTATTACTATTGAACCGGGATTGTCAGCCAGCATGGATTTCTCAATTGAGATAGATAGCGACAGTAGTGTGAAAAAACTTAAGGATAGACTTTCCATGAAATAATGAACATGCCTCAAACGTTTTATTTACATAACATTTATATACAGAAGGAGAATTAAGATGAGAAAAATCCTGAGATTTATAACGGGTTTTGTATTAGTGCTTCTAGGACATAGCTTAATAGCTGGCGATGAAAGTAACGCAATTGAAAAAAATTTGCTGAAATGGAATTTTTGTATCATGACCAACAAAGGAATACCTGATGGATATAAAGTGTCTTTCAGCCAGGAATCCACAAGCTCAATTTCTGTTATAAATGAAGAAGGAACTAATGTTGTCAGGTTAGAACTGCCTGAGCAGGGAAAAGGATGGTTTGGAATTGATACTGCAAACACAATCGGGCTCATACAAGGGAAAAAGTATATTTTTACTGTCCAAATCAAAATAGATGGTCAGAAATACAGCGGTGCAGGAGATCACTTTTTCTATGCCGCTTTATGTAACACGCAAACCAACAAAGAAATTTACAATTGCTTTAATGGGGCTGGAGATACCGGTGGATGGGTAACGTCTGTTCTATTTATAGATACGGTGAAAACACCAAAGATTGTTGACTGTAAAATATTATTAAGAGCCTATGGGGTTGCCGGAATTTATTATATTAAAAATCCAAGTATTATTGAAGTACCTAGTGATTCGGAAGTCACCAAGTCTCAAATTATTCTAGATAACAATAAATCAATTCAAGGTGGACATGTTAAACTGGAAGATATCATGCAACTGAGTAAATAATCTGAATTAAGAAATTCATATAATGTCTGAACAAATAAAGTCAAAGTCAATGAAATGAAATATCTAGAATTTACTAAAGATGGAAAAAATGAAATGGATTCTGTGCCTTATGTTGTGTATTGGCATGATTGGTAATCTTGATGCTTGTGGGCGTCCTGTTCCACCAGGAAATGTTAATGATAACATCGCTCTCGGCACGACATATACCATGAGCCCTGCTCCTAATTCTACTGGTTGTAGTGATAGCCCGGGTGATACAACCCAGCTTACCGGTGGTTATAATTATACCGGAACCGGTTCTCTTTGGGCGCAAATGTCTACTGTCGGCTGGCAGTATCAAAGACCGACAATCACTATTGACCTTGGCGTGGTTCAGCCGATTAAAGGAGTGTATTTTTGTACTGCCGCGCGCAGTCGTGCCGGAGCTGATTTTGATGTTACAGTTGATTCAATCAAGATTTTTGATAAGAACGATTGAGAAGATGGAATATGGCAATTTAATGAAAGAGCAGAAAATTATGGCAGGGAAAGTGAAATACAAATATTACTATTCTGACGACTTCGAACAGTTCAGAATACATCTGGCGGA
>CAIJKT010000553.1 GCA_903821255.1 uncultured Lentisphaeria bacterium
CCTATCACGGCGAACTTCAGGATGACCGCGGACGGACATTTATTCAGCAACTTATGAGTCCGTTCAAACTTTACAGGCAAGGGCAGACGCTGGTTTTTGAAAACCGTGATGTCTGTCCGCTGCGTAAAGTCAGCCTGCTGCTGGCTTCCGACGCCAGTCTTCCGGCGACGGAATACTCGACCGAGCTGCAACCGGGCCAGACTATTGTCATGCCGCTGCCGGAAAAAATCGCGGCGGTCTCCGGACTGCGGCTGGAAATGCGTTTTGAAACACATCGCGGCCTGAACCACTTCTATAGCCGGATGGTGAACCAGATTGAAACGGTAAAATAATAAAAATCCAGCACATTAAGGAACTGTCAAAAGTAAATAGCGAATGGTAAAGTAATAAGAAAAAATATAAAGTCCTCTCTGTGCCTTGCCGTCTGTCAGGCTAGTCCGCCCTGCGGGATGGATATTGCAATTACTTTATATTGGGTTGAAAAATAATTATTCCCATCGTAATATAAGGAAGCTTGGAATGCATATTGTCGACTGGTTGATTATGATTCTGCCGCTGCTCATTTGCGCGGTGATAGCCTTATATTCCAGGCGCTTTGTACGCAGTGTGGCCGACTTTATGGCCGGCGGCCGCAATGCAGGACGTTTCCTGATTTGCACAGCGCGCAGTGAACAAGGTGCGGGGGCGGTGTGTTTTGTTGCTACATTTCAGATGTTCGCCGTATCCGGGTTCACTCTTTCATGGTGGGGAAACCTGTCGGTTCCGGTCGCTCTGCTGGTGGCGATCAGCGGTTTTGTCATCTACCGCTACCGCCAGACGCGGGCTTTGACTCTCGGTCAATTTTTTGAAATGCGTTACAGCCGCAACTTCCGGCTGTTTGCCGGCGGCCTGGCCTTTTTCGCCGGACTGATCAACTTCGGCGTCATCCCGGTAATAGGGGCGCGTTTCATGATGTACTTTCTTGGACTGCCGCATACAGTGCCGGTACTGGGCTGGCAGATTCAAACATATCTGCTGCTGATGGCGCTTTTTCTGACAATCTGCGTGATTATGACCACTTTCGGCGGGCAGATCGCTGTGCTGCTGACTGATTGCGCCGAAGGGATGTTCACTCAGATATTCTATTCCGCAATCGGAATCGCGCTGATCTTTTTTTTCTTCAACTGGATCGAAGCGCGCAATGTCCTGCTGGATACTGCTCCGGGAAAATCACTTGTCAATCCGTTCGATTCATTCAGCCTTAAGGACTTTAATATCTGGTATGTGCTGATGGGACTGTCTGTCGGCGTATACAGCACGATGGCATGGCAGAACAGTCATGCTTTCAACGCTTCCGGTGCGACGCCGCATGAAGCCCGCATGGGGATGATTCTCGGCCGCTGGCGCGGGTTTGCCGGATGGGTGATGATCACCCTGCTGGCGGTGTGTGCCGTTACTTATCTGCACAGCGCAACTGGCAGCGTCGTTGTACAGTCCGAACTCAGTAAAATCACCGATCCCAGTACCGCGGATCAAATGCGTATTCCAATTGCGCTGTCGCATATGCTGCCGGTGGGCCTGAAAGGCATGCTGTTGTCGATCTGCCTGATGGGAATCATTGCCGGTGACGGTATTCATCTGCATTCATGGTCCAGCATCTTAATTCAGGATGTGGTCGTGCCGATGCGCAAAAAGCCGTTCTCGCTGAAACAGCATCTGCTGCTGCTGCGTCTGGCCATTGTCGGCGTGGCTGTTTTCGCCTTTATTTTCGGCGCAATATTTCCGCAGTCTGAATATGTGGCGATCTGGTGGGCGGTTACTCAGGCGGTTTTTACCGGCGGAGCCGGAGCGGCGATCATCGGCGGTCTCTACTGGAAGCGCGGGACTACAGCCGGTGCCTGGGTCGGTTTTTTGACCGGTTCAGGATTATCTATTACCGGAATTATCACCCGGATTTATTACCAGAGAGTTCTGGGGCACGAATTCATGCTCAACGGGATGCAGATCGGCTTTTTCTCCACACTGGCGGCCGTCAGCGCTTATGTCGTTGTCTCCCTGCTTACCTGCAGAAAACCGCATAATATGGACAAACTGCTGAATAGAGGAGCATATGCTGTTGAACCGGAAGGTGACGTTGCTGATCTGATCCCCAGGAAAATCAACTGGTTTAACCGTCTGTGGGGAATCGATGAGCAGTTCAGCCGTTCCGACCGCTGGATCACGCTTGGAATTTTCTGGTGGTCGATTGCCTGGTTTATGGTATTTATTGTTCTTTCAGCAGCCTATTTGATTCATCCGTGGTCTTCCGTCATCTGGGCCAATTACTGGTTTGTTACTGCCATCTGTCTGCCGCTGGTGATTGGTGCGGTAACCACCGTCTGGTTTACTATCGGCTGTTTCCATGATTTGCGTATTTTCTTCCGCCGTCTTCATGAGGAAAAGATTGACTTGCATGACGACGGAGTGGTTGAACACGGAGAAAATCAGAAAACCGGATAAAAAATAAACCTTAAAAATAGATTTGCAGGTTTAAGAGAACTTTGTAAATTAAAACTATCACAAACAGG
>CAIJKT010000554.1 GCA_903821255.1 uncultured Lentisphaeria bacterium
CGTATCCATAATGGCTTCAAGCACCGAATCCTCCCAAAATAACGGACTGGTCGGTGAAAGTTGCGATATCCCATAGGCTTGATTTTTTAAATCCCCTGCAAAAACGGTTTTAAGCATCTCGATGATACTTTTATTGACATCCTGTCTGTCGGTGGAGAAATAGATGGGCTTGGTGCTGTTTTCAATAACCGCTTTTGCGCCATAGAGCAAAGTAGCATTGGCAAACGGGATATTTTGCGGCATGACTGGAATTCCAATCATGTCAATCACATCCAGCCCATCGCATATCCGGGCAAACTTTTCCACATCGGCGACGGTTGAATTGCGCGTTTCGCCGGTTATACTGTCGAGCCAGAATACCGCATTGTGCCCGGCAGCTATTTTGGGTGTGCCATCGCCTATAATAAACGCGGACTTGCCGCGCTGGTCAAACAGTTCTATTTGTGCGGGAACTGAAGCAATGAGTTCTTCAAGCAAAGTCCGGCTGAATTTTACCACCTGCTTGTCCCGGTTGACCTCCAATTTTTGATCAGCTAGAAAATCCAGCATCTTCTTTGACAGGATTTTCACTCCGCAATTTTCTAAAATGTCGATAGTTGCATCATTAACTGCCGCAATTTCTTCATCGGACAGCACCTTCATAGTCGAAAGCTTCATCACTTAATCTCCTTTATTTATTGTCCATACTAACGAAGTAGTAATTGTTTCTTCAGGCTGTAATTTTAAATCTGCATTGGGCTCAAGCACTCCGAAGAATGCCCCGCCCATTCCTCCGTAAGAGGCAAAATAATAACAGTAGTGAAAGATATTAAGGTCAAAAAAAACAGTAATTGCAGCCCCGTCTCTGGCAGCCAACCCCATTTTTCCTTCAGTCAAATCATATAACCTTAAAAACTCTGTGCTTTCGTCTGATTCTGGAATTATCGCCATATCCTTTGCCCAGGTAAAAGGCCTCGTCAATTTACTGCGTGACCAGTTATGATCGGCAACACAAGCAGTCATTGCCGGACAAATGATGTTGTCTCCTGGCTGTATTGCTAATGCCGCATGCATTTTCCAGATAAATTTCCGCTCCGACCGGGCTCTGTTCGTAATATTATAGTCACAAACTAAATGATTTTTCTTCAGGCGCATCCGCCTTGTGTAGTGTAAACCGAAGCCTGGCAGAAGTCCCGATAAAGTGAAAGTTTCATTTTTTACTTTACAGTCAAGTGGAAGCGTCCATAATTCTCCATGATCAGGGCAAGCAATCCCGTGAATATTTTCCGGCAGATCATTCGGAATAATTTCGTCGATGCCACCATAAAAATTTTGATCATAATTGCTGCCGGCAGGACGTCGCTCAAGAGTCAATCCGTGTTTCTTCCAAAGAAATTCCCGACCAGAAGAACGGTGTTTTAAGCTGATGATGCGTCCTCCTGTATCGGGAGCAATATCCATGGACAGTTCCTCATTTTCCAGCCTTACTACTGATGTGCCGTGCTTACTCATATTTATATTTTCTTAATATTAAAGAGTTGAGCCTGGA
>CAIJKT010000555.1 GCA_903821255.1 uncultured Lentisphaeria bacterium
CTCAAAAGTGTCGGAGTGGGCAGTCCAAAAGGGAAAGGATACGCTCCGTCGTAACCGGGATCGGATACGGTTGCCACAGAGGGCAGCCCTCAGAAGATTGAAATGCGTTATGCTCGACGACACTCCAAAGTGTCGGAGTGCGGGAATGAAAAGTGAAAAGTGAAAAGCGAGAAAAGTTGTGAACGATGGAAATGCAGAACTAGGGGCCAGGATGTCCGGAATGATTGCAAAACTGAAAAACATTATGCTCGACGACACTCCAAAGTGTCGGAATCGGACGGTTGTCCGGCTGGTTATGCTGGCCGCATGGGCAAAACAGTCTCTGCTCGACGACACTCCAAAGTGTCGGAGTCGGGCAAGAGAGAAATCAGGAGATGAGTCAGAACGGGAACCGGGAAATCAGAAGGCAAAAAACAAAGGCATTGTGTTCAGCGACACTCCAAAGTGTCGGAGTGAGGAAGCCCGCTACTGCGGGAGAGAAAAGTGAAAAACAAAAAACGTTGCGCTCAACGACACTCCAAAGTGTCGGAGTGGAGAAGCGAGAAAAGTGGAAAGCGAGAAAAGCGAGAAAAGTGAAAAACAAAAACCGTTGTGTTCAGCGGGACTCCAAAGTATCGGAGTCATGTGTCCAAAATGGTTGCCGGAAACGCCGTTTTTCTCAGTTTCATTAAAAATCCGGCGTACCGGATTTTAAAATTCATTAATTTATGATAGATTGGATATAACTTTAATATAATAAGGTTGATTATTTTTATGGGCAGTCCGGCACGTGAACTTGTTGAAAGAATAGGAATTGCTTCGGCCAGCGTCTTCAAGGACATGATCGAAATGATCTGCTTTGTGGGCGACCTGTCGAAAGTGTCATGGCGGGTAATACGCAAGCCGTCCCAGCTCCGCTGGAAAGAAACGTTATATTATATGGACATGTGCGGCAGCCAGGCCGTGCCGATTGTACTGATGATCTGCTTCCTGATGGGCGTGATCCTCGGCTTTCAGGCGGCGGTGCAGATGCGGAAATTCGGAACAGAGCTTTATGTGGCCGACCTGGTCGGTTTTTCGATTTTGAAAGAACTCGGGCCGCTGATGGTGGCGATGATCGCCACCGGACGGGCAGGCTCGGCGTTCGCCGCGGAGATCGGCACCATGAAGGTGAACGATGAAATCAGCGCCCTGGAAACCATGGGGTTCGCCCCCAGCCGTTTTCTGGTCATTCCGAAAATGCTGGCAATGGTGCTTGTTGCGCCGGTGCTGACGGTATTCGGCGACGTGATCGGCATCGTCGGCGGGTTCGTGGTTGGCACGACCATGCTGGGCCTGCCGCTGATGGCGTATTACAACCGCACCGTGGAAGTGCTCTATCCGATGGTGTTCATACTGGGCATGGTCAAGAGCATAGTGTTTGCCCTGATCATCGCGGTTATCGGCTGTCTGCGCGGTTTTCAGGCGGAATGCAATGCCCAGGGTGTCGGGCGCGCCACCACATCCGCAGTTGTGACTTCAATCTTCCTGATCGTCATTGCCGACGCGGTGCTGACGATCATCTTCTCACTGATGGGGTACTGATTTATGAGTAATGACGCTGTTGTCGAGGTAAAAAATCTGACGGTCGGTTATGGCGACATCGTCGTGCTGCAGAATCTCAGCTTTTCGGTTGCTTCAGGCGAAATATTTGTCATTCTGGGCGGTTCGGGCTGCGGCAAAAGCACCCTGCTCAAGCACATGATCGGACTGTATACGCCGTTCCGGGGCGACGTGCTGATTTTCGGCGAGAGCATGGTCAATTCCTCGGAAGATGAAAAACGCGGCCTGATGCGCCGCTTCGGCGTCACCTATCAGGGTGGTGCGCTGTTCGGTTCGCTCACGGTGGCGGAGAATATCGCGCTGCCGCTGGAGGAGTACACCGCCAAAACGCCGGAAGAAATCAATGAAGTAGTTCAGCAGAAACTGGCGCTGGTCAACCTGGACGGATTCGGCAATTATATGCCGTCCGAACTGAGCGGCGGCATGCGCAAGCGCGCCGGGCTGGCCAGGGCCATGGCGCTCGACCCGACCCTGCTGTTCTTTGATGAGCCGTCCGCCGGCCTGGACCCGATCACTTCCGCCGAACTGGACCGGCTGATTCTGCGGCTGCGCCAGGAACTGGGGACAACCATTGTCATCGTAAGCCATGAACTGGACAGTATTTTTGCGGTGGCCGACCGGGCCATACTGCTGGATAAGGAAACCAAAGGCATCGTGGCCACCGGCAAACCGAGAGATTTGCGGGACAGTTCGCCGAATTTGTGGGTTAGAGAGTTTTTGAGCCGTTCAAAATTGAAACGGGAAATGTGATAAAACAGAGGAGTCTGGCATAATTATGATTGAAGCTAATAAATTCCGTCTCGGATTGTTCGTTATTATTGGAGCAATTTTATTTTTCATTGTTCTTTTCGTCTTCGGGCTGTCCGATATTTTTGTCCGCAAGGGCAAATTCGTCTCGCTCTTCAACGAGTCAGTGCAGGGCGTCGCGGTCGGCTCTCCGGTGAAATACAAAGGCGTTCCCATCGGCACCGTCTCCAAAATATCCATCCAGGTGAACGACAAGCTGATAAGAGTTGATATGGATATTGATATGAAAGCATTTGTCACTGACCATCAGAGCGGCGCAAAGGCGGTTTCCTCATTCAATGAATTTTTCCAGAATGAAAGCAAAATGGGTCTGCGCTGCCGCCTGGAATATGCCGGCATCACCGGGCTCAAATACGTTGAACTGAATTACTTTGATCAGTTTCCGCAAGCGCCCGTCATTGAACGTCCCGCTTATATCCCGGAAAATTTCTTTTATGTGCCGTCGATACCTTCGCAATTCAAAGACATTCTTAATCTGATAAATACTTCTCTGGAAAAAATATCCAGAGTTCATTTCGACAAGATTTCCGACGAGATGACCGGAACGCTCAAATCCATGCAGCGGCTGCTGGACGATCCCAAGCTTAAAACGATGATTGACAAGATGGAGAAAATGAGCGACAACATGGAGAAGAGTTCGTCCAATGTCAGCAAGGTTCTGACCGAAAGCAAGCTGCGCGAAATCGTGGACGGATCAGCCCTGGAGCGAAAGACGGCATGGGAAAATTTTCTTAAACAACAGAAAGACTCATGAACGGAGCAAGA
>CAIJKT010000556.1 GCA_903821255.1 uncultured Lentisphaeria bacterium
ATCGGCAGTCAACGACTGATAAAACAGTCAAAAAACGAAAGTGAGAAAATTAACAAAATTCTCTCACGGAATTAAGTAAATATAAAGCTCAACACATGTTTATCATGGATGATAATTTTACTTTTAATATAGGCAGAGCTAAAAATATTTGTGAAAAAATTATTCAAAATGGCTATAAAATCCGCTGGAACACGCCTAATGGGATTTCGGTCAGAAAACTTGATCGGGAATTGGCATTGTTAATGAAAAAATCCGGCTGTGCCAATGTATGTGTTGCTATTGAATCCGGCAGTGAATGGATAAGAAACGAATGTATCAATAAAAAAATATCAAACGATGAAATTACTAATGCAGTTAACAATTTAAAGCAAGCGGATATTCCTGTAGTGGGTTATGTTGTAGTCGGCATGCCCGAAGAAAGCATAGAACTTTTTAACGAATCTTATCGATTTATTAAACAACTGCCGTTAACGTCTGTCGTGGTCAGCTGCATTACACCATTCCCGGAAACAGAGTTGTGGAATCGATTAGTAAAAAATAAGGTCATATCAAATACCATGGAATTAAGTATGGATAATTTGAATACTCCTACTTTTTCTACCGAAAATTTCACTAAAGAGGATTTAATTGCCAGAAAGCAAAAAATGAAAGATTTGTTTCCCGGACTGGGTATTTTAGAAAGAATTGAAAGAGATAATTACGGAGATTCAAAATGAAATATAGGGCATGTCCAGTTTGCAGAAGTTGTGACTCTGAAATTTTACATAATTTAAAAATTAAATTATTGGAAAGAGTTGATCTCCCGGATAATTATGATATCGGGATTTGTAATAAATGTGATTTTGTTTATGCGGATACTAGTGCCACCCAGGCGCAATACGATGTTTTTTATCGAGACCATAGTATATATGAGAATGGCGTAAGCGTATCTGATATGGAGAAATATAAAATAATATTTGAATGTTTGTGCAGCAGGATGGACAAAGACAAGAGCATTCTGGAGATAGGGTTTGCTAACGGCGAATTATTAAAGATGTTTAAAAAAGACGGATTTGAACATGTCTATGGCTTAGATCCCAGCAAGGCCTGCACTGATGCTTTAAATGCCAGCGGCATTACTGCGTTTCAAGGCAGCATAATGAACAATTCTGTTTCCATAAAATTTGACGTTATTATTCTTTCACACGTCATGGAGCATATATTAGATATTGATTCCGCGATGAACAGCATTAAACATTTGTTGTCAGATGGCGGTAAGATTTATATAGAAACTCCTGATATGGAACAATACAAGACTCACAGCGTAACCCCGTTTAATTATTTTGACCTGGAACATATTAATCATTTTGCTACATATTCCCTTATTAATTTAGTCGAGCAGCACGGCTTTAAAGTTATAGAATCCGGGAGTAAAAAATGGGCTATCGGCGGGGACAAGTTTTATCCGGCCTGCTGGTTGCTGGCGTCTCTGCCTTGCTTAGTTAAATCAGAAAAATGCCGTTCTATAATAAAATCATATATTAAAGAGTGTTTAAATAAAACCTATCCTGAAATAGAGGAACTTATTGGAACTCAGGAAGACGTTATTGTCTGGGGGACTGGAAGTTTTGCCCAGAGATTGTATATGCAAACTCATCTAGATAAATGCAATATTAGAATGTTTGTTGATAATAATAGAAATAAATGGGGTCACGACTTTGGCGGTAAAAAAATAATGACCCCGTCTGATATCACAACCGGCCATAAAATATTAATAGCTTCGGTGTATGGTTCTAAAGATATCCAGGAGCAGATTATTGCTATGGGATTAAAAAATCCGACAATTATTTTATCGGAGCAATAATGAATATACTTTTTAAAGGATTACGATGAGCAATAATAAAAAAACTATCAGTATCGTCTGCGGCTGCTATAATGAAAAAGACAATCTGCATGAACTGTATGGCCGCCTGATAAAAGTCGTTAAAACGCTGGATTTTTATGATTATGAAATCATTGTAGCGGACAATTATTCCACTGACGGCAGCCAGGATATTCTTCGGCAGATTGCGGCAAAAGACAAGCGGTTCAAGGTAATTCTTAACTCAAACAACTTTGGGCATATTCGTTCCGGCTACAACGCGTTTCTCCAAGCCGGGGGGGATGTGGTAATTGCATTGGCCTCTGATTTGCAGGACCCGCCGGAAGTAATTATCGATTTGGTCCGGCAATGGAAGGCGGGTTTTCAGGTGGTCGTTGCGGTCAGCTCCAAGAGCAGGGAAAACATCTTGATGTCTATTGTCAGGAAATTCTATTACCGGATACTTGACAATGTCTCGGACTCTAATGAAATTATCCGCAATTTCACAGGGTTTGGTCTGTACGACCGGAAATTTATGGAGGCGCTGAAAAAATATCATGATCCCTATCCTTATTTTCGCGGCCTGGTAAGCGAAATCGGATTTCGCAGAGCGGAAGTTGAATATGTTAAAGACAGACGTAAGCACGGGAAGACTAAAAATAACTTTTTCACGCTGTACGATCTGGCAATGACCGGATTTGTTAATCATTCCAAGCTGCCGCTGCGGCTGGCAGTTTTTTGCGGCTTTTGCCTATCTGCCGTAAGTCTGCTGATCGCCCTTGGATATTTTATCTATAAGCTGGCGTTCTGGGACACTTTCAATCTGGGACTTGCCCCGCTGATCATCGGACTGTTCTTTTTTTCAGCCGTGCAGTTAATTTTTATCGGTATTATCGGAGAGTATATTGGCGCGATTTATACGCAGGTAAAAGATAATCCTTTGGCGATTGAAGATGAGAAGCTGAATTTTGACAATCATGAAGGCAGTGAATAGACTTTAATGAAACGTATTATCCAGAAATATCACCAGCATCGTGTCGAAGTCGATAAAGTCGTCCGCTTTCTGATTACCGGCGTCTGGAACACTGTTTTCGGCGCTTTAGTATACATTGTTTTATATGAATGGCTGAAGCAATGGGTTAATTATCTGGTGCTGGCGGTTCCGGCTAATATTCTGGCGATTACCAATGCCTATATCTGCTATAAATTATTTGTGTTCAAAACCCGCGGCAATATCGTCCGCGAGTATTTGCGTTTTTATGTGGTGTACGGCGGAGCGATGCTGATGGGGCTGGCGCTGATGTTCGGCATGGTATCCGGGCTTGGACTCAATCCGGTGATCGCGCAAATTTTATGTGTCCCGATTTCGGTAATATTCAGTTACTGCAGTCACCGTAATTATTCTTTCCGCAAGGCGAAGGTCGGTGCGGATAACGAAAGAGATTCCGGCAAAAGTTCGCCGGAAGGAGAGAAGGAAGATGAATAAAGACATTCCATGTGAAGATTTAACTGATATTCTCCGGCGTCTTGCGCCTTTGCAGGAAAGACTGCGCGGAAAACGCATTTTTATCACCGGCGGCACCGGTTTTTTCGGGAAATGGCTGCTGGAGAGTTTCGTGTTAATCAACCGCCAGTACGGGCTTGGCGCAACGCTGACGATACTGTCGCGCAATCCGGAGAAATTCCTGTCCGAGTATCCGAAATTCCGGGAGTTCCGGGAGATATCTTTCATTCAAGGCGATATCCGCAATTTTGCTTTTCCCGCCGGCCATTTTGATTATGTGATCAATGCGGCGACAGAAGCCAGTGCGAAACTGGATATGGAGCGTCCGGAAGAAATGTATTCAGTGATTCTGGAGGGAACACGGCGGATACTGGATTTCACGGCGACCTCCGGCGCACGGAAAATGCTCTTTATAAGTTCCGGCGCGGTGTACGGAACCCAGCCGCCGGAATTGGCGAACATTTCCGAAGACTTCATGAACACCCCGGGTTTTGAAGGGCCGGAGTCCGCTTACGGACGGGGCACACTGCATGCGGAACTGCTCTGTCTGGAATATGCCGCCATGGACCCGGTCTACATCACCATTGCCCGCGGTTTTGCGTTTGCCGGGCCGTATCTGCCGCTGGACACCCATTTTGCCGTTGGTAATTTCATCCGGGACTGCCTTGCCGGGCGTCCCGTCATCATTAAGGGCGACGGTACGCCTTTGCGTTCATATATGTACGCCGCCGACCTGGCGGTATGGCTTTGGACGATTCTGGTCAAAGGCTTGAATGACAGAGCCTATAATGTCGGCTCGGAGCAGGCGGTGTCCATTGCCGGGCTGGCTGAGGAGGTCAACCGGTGTTTCGGGAACCGCAGCGAGATTCAAATCCTTCAGCCGCCGGTTGAAGGCGCGCTGCCTGCCCGGTATGTTCCGAATACCGGACGCGCCAGAAAAGAGTTGAACCTGACAATGGATTATGCGCTCAGTCAGACTCTGGAAAGAACCATCCGCTGGCATTTGGAGTCATGAGCATTGCAGGTTAGAAAGACTTTCTGCTGTCCGGGTTGTAATAATCGTAATTCTTTTCGGCGTATTTCACGATGCCTTTGGCGGTAACCGGGTCAAACGGGCCGGGGAGCAGTACCCATTCGGTGTCTTCATCAGTAATAACTTCCGGCGTGAATGACCTGTAATACATGCCGTCGAGCATTATCGCGATATCGGAATGCTGGAAATTCACCACCATGTTCATCCACCGCATCTTGCCGCGGCGGCTCAAATTCAAAGCCAGATCGTAGAAATCCTTCTGGTCCTTCCGCTCAATCATCTTTGCCCGCATCACTTCGCGGCTGGAACAGAAAAAGTTGGAATTGATATACAATTTTTTACCGTCGAAAGTAGTAATTTCCTTTTCAATGTTCTCCGCTCTGGGATATTCCACCACCTGATGGAATGTCATTGCATATTTGGGTTCATATTTGCCGGTGGATGACGACTCGGAAGACGATGAGTCGGATTTGCTTCTTCCGAGAATGTCATCCCAGGAAAGATTCAGACTTTCACAGCCGGCCGTCGCAAACACGGCAAATATTACAAGCAGTTTCATTATGCGAAGCATTTTATGACCTCATTTAAGTTATGGTTTTCAGACCGCGCCGGGCGATCCGCATTTATTTATTTATATTATAAAAAGATAAGATACTATTTGTGACGTTTAAAGCAAACTTCAAAATACACTAAATGTATTATTTCAGGCAGAAAAAAGGTTATTCAACTTGTCCGGAGTGACTTTGCGGATTAGCTTAAATCAGGGAACGGGATTGTGCGGCGGAAACCGTATTTTCCGGACGGGAACTTAAATGCAGGAGGGCGCGGCATGGCGCAGGAAATCGGAGACTGGTCTATAACGGCGGCGTACTGGTTGAATCTTATCGCGATGGTTATATGCATTCTTTACGGGATAATCAACATAAGCCGCAAAGACGAGGATTCATCCGGCAGCGGCAACTGAGCGGGATAATATAAAATATTAATTTTGAAAATGGCGTTTGCATATTCATTTTTGTACAGTATAATATTTTTTTGTTCGTGCTATATGAACCTGACATGTATCAAGCCAAAATAAAAAAGGAGAATTTATAATGGATGTCAATGTCAA